>NZ_FRBB01000030.1:0-15719 GCF_900142505.1 Fibrobacter sp. UWH5
GACCGTTGCAAGAGGTTTTCCTGAAAATTTTTAGAATTTTCGCAAACGGACCTTCAAATAGCGCTTCTAGTGTTAACTTTTCTGGAAGTTAAGATATTAACTCGCCGTTAAGAAATTTCAGCAAATTCCGGTTGTTTGAAGGAGAAAAGCTTGATGTAGGAACAAAATGAACTTCTACTGAAATTCCGTTGAAATAATTTGAGGGCAAATGAACGTGATGCTTACTTACCTCAGCCCCATCAATCATATTCATTGACCTTAGGGCACCCAAAACTCCACTTCGGCCACCATCAATCAAAACATCAATATCCCCTGCTTGACGTGAAAACGGATCCGGATACAATTTTGCATTGGCCTGGCCCTTCAAAATCACAGGATGCAAGCCCTTCTCTTCGAAAAGTTGGGAAACCTTTGCTGCAGTGGTATTCATTCGAACATTTACTTGTCGGATCAGGTTGGCCCGATAAGCAAACTGTAACAAAATTTCCCTAGGAGGTCTTTTGGGCGGCCGGAAGTTTTTGAATTCCGCAATACATTACACCAACAAGGCATTGCTTTACTGATTGCTTATAAATCCATTGCCACTCTTCACTGGAAAGATTTTTTGGAAGAGCTGATTCAGCATCAACAACCAAAGATACTTGCAATAATTTGAAAAAAAAGGCAACCATACTCACAAAAGGGAAATCTAATTTATCTCAATATCATTCTCTTCACACGGCCAAGGATGCCGCGGATTTTCCTGTATATGCAAACATGCCGCGGCGGGAAGGGGCAATATTTTTTTATTAGATTATTTAACGGATAGGAATCCAGCTCCGCGAAGAACTCCGCACGACGTGGATGTTCCTTACTTGAACGAACAATGCAAGGATTGCCAGCAATAGCCTTTTCAAGGGAAGAATCACAAACATAGACATTCCCTGAGATAGTCTCGAATAAAGCTTCTCCTTGCACAGTATTCAAAAGCACCACAGAAGTCCCTTTATTATCATCCATTTCCGGATGAACACTAGCTATATTCCAATAATCCCCTAAAGTAATATCCGCAATGCGGGGCAATTTACCATAGTGGCAATCCGCACAAGATTTGTTCAAGCAAATATTCTGCAAGAACACGCGCATATATTCATCTTTGTTCATCGGCTTCGTTTTTTGAAAACAGTCTCCTGAGCTGTATTCAATGACGTTAGTCATTGAATACAATCTCCATCCAAGACGTTTGTCTCGGAAGAACGACTGTTTCACAGAGCCATTCGTGCTTCGTTCTGTCTCACCCACAAACTTTTCCCAAACCTTCACGCTGGGCGTTCCGTGGCAGACGATATCAACGGTCCAAAGATTTTCGTACTTGCTGTTGCCGAGAACAGAATACAATGCCGCAACCTGGCAAGGTGTTCCTGAGAATAAAACTTTGCGCCCTTCCTTCAGCAAGTTTCGGACTTCTTTATAAATCAGGCCGACATTAGCTTGAACATACTTGGAACCGCGAAGTTTATCCAAATCAGCCTTATTATCTATAACAATATGACCAAATCGTGTAGAAGATAATTGAGAAACTCCAACGACCACGCCACCGTCATCAAGAATCTTTTCTGCAAGAACTGAAAAAATACCACCGCTTGACGAGGCCAAACGAATTTCATCATCCTTGGCGTAGGCAGCCATCGTTTTTGGAGAATCGTTGGATCCATTTGGATTTTGAACATCCTTTGTCCAGGGGCAAGCACGTTCGCAAGCTCCACACTGGATACATTTTTCCGCATCAATTACCGGGCGATAAAACCCTTCGGAATCCAGCTGCATGGAGATCGCACCACGAGAACAAACATTAGCGCATGCTGCACAAGAAGAACAATTCAAAACGGGGATGCCCATTCTATCCTCTTTTTAGAATCTTTTTTATAGGAGCTAAAATAAGATTTCGTTCATATCCATTCATGGAGAAAGCAAAGAACAACGGCAAATAAACAATTAGATAAACGCCGATTCCTGCGCCAAGTGAAATCCAGGAATTTAAATCAAAATTTTGCAGGGCAAAATATCCTCCAACAGTCATAATTCCAGGGATAATGGTCATTTTCGCAATTTCGACCCAGAATTTAACGATATTGATTTTCTGCTTAACCTGGTAATAGATGTTCATTACAATAATTTGCCCCAATACCAATGCACCAGCAATGGCACAGGCACAGCCGATTCCTCCATAATATTTTGCCAGCGGAATCTGGGCACCCAGACTCACCAATGAAATCGCCAAATACAACAGAGACCTAAACTTCATCTGGTTGCGAGCCTGCAAGATGGTAATTCCAAGATTTTGAATCAAAGGAACCGTCAGCGGAACAAAGAACAACAAGGCAATCACATAAGCATCGGAATAACCTTCTCCTGCCCAAAGATTGATAAACTGGCGGCCAAAAAGGAAAAATCCTGTTAGAATCAAAGCCATGACACAATACTGAATTCGCCCGGTCTTGATAAACAAATCAGAAATAGCCTTGCCATCCGTTTCTTTTACAGCCATAGCCGTAACCTTTGGCAAAAAGACCCCGCTTACGGCTGTTGAAAAACTCATGTACATATGTTCAAACTGTATCGCAACAGCAAAGACGGCAACGACAGCTGTTCCTGCAAATGCACCAAGAACGAATTGACCAGTACTCCAATAAATACGATCCATAATCACATTCAAGAAAATCCATAGAGAATAGATGGATACTTCTTTAAGAAATCCCCATTGGAATGCACCAAATTTGACTTTTATTTTTAGGATTCGCTTGCAATACCAAAAATTTGAGCCTAACGTAATAAAATTGAAGATTGTGGTTACCACAACCATGGCAACAGCCTTATAACCGTAATTCAGCAAAACAATCATCGTCGCCGTATTAAGAACAATACGGGCGATAGCAATAACCTTTTGGAATACAAATTGTTCGTAAGCTGTAATAATGGATCCAAAAAGACTAAACGGGAAAGTGACGGCTAGGTTCATTACCATCAAGGCAAGAATGATTTTCGTACGATGCATTTCATTCGCCGTCATGGACGAATCAAAAATATTCTCGGCGTTAATGTAAAGAACTCCACCAGCAGCCAAAGCAATTACACCAATCAAGCAATACAACAAAAAGAACATTCCAAACATTTTGTACTGTTCTTCCTGCTTCCCCTCTGCCCGATACTTTGCCGTATAGCGAACAATGGCATTACCAAAGCCCAAATCCAGAACTGTCAAATAGGCAACGATGGACGCTGCAATGGAATAAAGCCCATATTCAGACTTACCCATCATGCGAAGCATGAAAGGAGTGTAGAGAAGCCCTACCAGGTTTTGGAGGACCAGGACTACATAGGAAAGGAGAGCGCCTATTTTAAGTTGAGATGTGCGCATTAATAAAATTCCAAATAAATTTTCTAACTTGATCAAAGAGTATAGATGCTGCAAATACAACAACTAAAAAAACAAAAATCAAGAACAAACAATTAAAGCCATCATACACTTCATAAATATGATTTACAAATTGCTTGAAATAAGGAACACACAAATTTACATTTGTATGAACTAAAAAAACAACAAAGCAAAATGACGCCATCCAATTTACAAGTTTACTCTTTATTTTCAAATGAGAAAACATAAGTACTATTAAAAGTGACGAAAGAATCACAATTGGATTAACCATGCATTGCTGCGCTGTCAGAGTACCTAGTGAAAAATAATCTGCATGAACCAATAAGCACCAAAAACATGGCAATAATTCGGAGTAATTCAAAATTAGATATTCTTTCTTTATACATATTATGACTCCAACGCACTCTTCAACCAATTTAGAGAAAATTTACGCCATTCTCCAATTAACCGATTCACATTTCCCCAATCAATTACTTCATCCATCTGAACTTGGAGATCTATATTAGGATTCCAAATACGAGTCCTTAAATTTAATTTATTTAACAAATTTTCAACTCTATCATTTAATTTCTTCGCAGAATTTCCTAATGGAAAAAACAAAAAAGGTTTGTTAAAGATTATAGCAAAAATTGTTCCATGAAAGGAATTTGTAAATATACAAGACGAATGAAAATATGTTTCCAACCAACCAGAAACAGATTTTCTTTTGAAAAAACGTTTTAGACTTATTTTTTTATTTTGACAATCAAGACGAGAATATTTCATTTTACGTTTTACAGCATATTCTCTTATTTCCTTTTCAGGAATTTCAGTTTTCCATCCGATAAAATATCCAAACATTTCATGTTTAGTACATCTTGTTTTAAAAAAGGATTCATAGTCTTCTTTTTCAAGCAGCATTGTTGGATCACATACAGAAACAGCATCCCTGCGCCCAAGTTCAGAACAAATATCCACACCAGAACATTCTCTTACACTAATTGCATTAAAATCTGAAATTTTATTCTTCACAAAATTTGAAAACTCTTTAGAAAGCTTTGTTGTACCAAAACTTGCAGCATAAGAAATTTTCTTTATCGGTTTACGCACAAAATCTAAAAAGCACAATTCTCCAAAATCCCCAGAGCCGACACCTTCACTCCAAACAACATCGCTACCACAAATTACAGCATCAAAATTTAAATCAGCGTCATCAAAATCTTTTTTTGATTTAAAAATTTTTTTTGTATATAAGATATATCGTTTAAAAAAAGACGAAAAAAATTTTCCACCACATCTCAGTTTTTGCACGAACAAGAATTCATTCAAAAATTTTTTTATCTTTAATTTTAAGCAAATTTGGTTTGTCATCTTCGTCCGAATTAATATTGGAGAATGATTCAAACGTTTAAGAAGCGTTTGCAAAGCGTACAATTGCAAAATTTGGCCAAAATTATCTGCCGTTTGCCAAAAAGTCACAACACCTAATCTCATATTTTATTCACTCCAAATCATTCAACAAAAATTTTTTTCAAAGACTTCACAAAGTTTTCTTCAAGATTCAATACGGTATTACGATACTCATCAAAATCAGAATAGACATATTCAAAATTATCAAAAATATGGTGAATCTTAACGATTATATCATTAATAGATGCTTTGGGGTTCTTAAATTTATATTCATCAGGAATAGGAACATCCCCATAATAATTTGAAGAGCCCAAACGCCCTGTAATAACAGCACAACCAAACAATACAGCTTCTTTAGGAATTCTTTCTGCTCCAGGAAATGCGCCAAAATCAATATATAATTTTGAAGTTTTGTACTTTTCAATTAATTGTTGTTGATTATAACCTTGCAAGGGTACAAATTTCAAAGTTGCATCAGTTTCCGATAGTAATTTAATTACATCGTTATAATTTCTAGAAGGATTGTATAGAACAACGTTTTCCCGATTACTTTTTTGAACACTATTTTTTTCCAGGAAATAATGTTCCAGGAATAATTTACTAATCGGTTCTATACACAAAACAACTTCATTTTTACTTTTTTGCAAAACATAATCATAAGCATGAAACGAGGCGCACATATGTGTAATCAAAGGAGATTCTTCATTAAACGGATAGATTTCTTTATCAAGAACATTCGAAATCACAGATAACACATTATTTTTATAATAATCCCAATTTTTTATCATTCGTAAGGGAATGGTCATAAAGAAGCACAGTTTTTTCCAAAAAGTATATGTTAAGTTTTGATTAATTCCCAACCACCAAATAAAAATTTTAGCATTTTTAAATTTACAGCGTACTTTCGTAAAAGATTCCGTTATAACAACAGCATTCTCCGAGGAATCAATTATATCATCTTCAACTAAAAAATTTTGAACATAAGGCTTATATCGATCTAAAACTGCAATATTTTTTTTATCAAAATTATTTTTTATATACACTATAGCCGAATTAATATTTATATAGTTTAAATAGAAAACAAGTTGGTGCAAAGCATCTACACCTCCAGACTTCATATTAGCAGGACACAAAACATATACTATTCGTTTACTCATTCATCATTCTCACTTAGATCTCGTAAAAGCATACATAAATTTCAAATTTCCAAAAATTGGATCCAACAGCATATCTAAGGGGAATGCTATTGAGCCAATATTTAAAATCATAAAAAGAACAAATACTACAATTACCTTTAAAAGAGCATCATTTAATTTAAAATAATTGATTATTACGGTTGGAATTTTTTTGTAAACATGGACTGTTGAAAAAAGTGTAATATACAGCAAAACGTATTCATTCTGCATCAATCGCATAAAAGACCCTCCCCAAACATATAAAGGCCAAAATATAGAACTGTAAAGAAATAAATTTTTAGAATAGCGATTGGTTATACAAATAAGATCAGACTCGTATTTAAAGATATCAAATCTTGATTGTATACTTGTAATAAAGTACGCCTTTTTAGACACGTATATCATCATTAAGGCTTTTAATATCGTAAAGAGCGGCCCAAATTTCGCTGTTCGCTCCATATACATATCCATTCTAGATGAACTATCAAAAAAAGACAGTACACTAATCAAAAATTTAGCAAAAAACACATTTGAAAGAAATACTAAAGCGACCGATATGACTAGCAAACAAAGCATCATCTTTTGCAAGAATTTATCTTTATCATACAAAAACACAAATGGAAGAAATGCTAATGCAGCAATATGAAAAGAGGATGCCAGAATAATGACGACAAACCATACAATATAAACTACGATCTTTCTTTTTAACCGCAACAAAAATGCGTACGCCAAAGTAACCAAGGATAATATTGCAAAATTCCGTATTTGAACCACGTTAAATAAGTAGGGACAACATAAATACAAAAAAACGACCCCATTGATATTCGGAATTATAAGTTTCAAAGCAATAAAAAGGGTTACGGTGCACAACATCAAATGCAATGTTTTAAACTCAAAAAAGTCAAGACCCATTTGTTTAAAAAAAAGCATATAACCATAAAAACCAGCATCCTTAGGATTATAATACTTCGAAGTATACTCAATAAAATAATTGTTAACATCCGGTGCGTCTGTTATGCTGGATACAAATATTAAACAAAACACCAAAAAAAGCAGTTCCGCAACGGAAACCCGCATTTTTGTAAATACGTTGAAAGTAATATAAATTACAATCAATATAAAAAGAAACGTTGTAAACATTCTAGAATCGTTTCAACCATTCACAAAAAGTATAATTCTTTTTTATTCTTTCTTCAATTTCAGCATAAGGTTGATAAAGGAAAGAACGCAACTCACTTATGGGCCGACATCCCATAACAAAAATATTTTGACTCTTATAAAAGTCATAATTACAAATCGTTTGATTATTAGTTATCATTTTTTTTCTTAGGAACAGAGCTTCCATCGAACGTAGAGACAATCCCGCCAGAGGATCAACATAGTAATCTAACACAGCGGCACTCTCATTCACCATATCTAAAACATTGCTATATGGGATAAATTTTTTATATTTTTTTTGTTTTAGTCGAGGATGGGAAGCAGTAATGTAAAACAAAGACGATAACTGATTATCTTCAAGATCCTTCTCTATTTTTTTCAATCCATCAAGTCGACCTTTATTTTTTCCAACAAAAAGCACATCCCGTTTAATAGGGGCATATTCCATTGAAAACGATTGAAAATAAAATGTAGAATTATAGCGCATTCCATACCGTTCGCAATCACTCGGAGAGTAAGACCATAGTTCAAACTCTTTTGGTATTTTTTTAGGATTAATTGAAGTAAAAACAGGATTCCAATAGTAAAAAATCAGTCTCGATTTACAATAACGTTTTGCAAGCCACTTCAATACAGAATTTTCTTTAATTCCATTATCAAATACGACAATACAATCATCTTTTAGGTTATATAACTGCTTGTTGATATTTCCAAAGCGATAGACATGCATTTTTCTAAAAAACATCCCTAAACGTAAAGACAAAACTGTAATTTTACTCCATAACTTCACATGCTTGACACCACCTTGTTCAATCTGTTCACCAAACAAATCACAGTTTATAATAATCATAAACAATCCCAACCTTTCAAAATATCAAAGTATAACGTACTCAGCTTTTTAGCAGAATCAAAGATATCAAAGCCGGCATTTTTTAAATTCATTGAAAAATCAACTCTTTCAATTTGGCAAGAGAGAATTTCATTTGTCCAACTTTCGATACCTGAATCAATTGACAAATATGTTAACAAATTTGACAATTCTACATCTCTAGTAATTTTATCGGATATAAACGAACGTATTCCTGCGGCTTGAGCTTCAACAACAGTAACAGGTAAACCTTCATGCAATGAGGGAAAAACAAAAACATCCATAGCAGAAAACAACTGTGCAACATCTGAACGGCTTCCCAAAAATAAAACACATTCGGAAATACCCATGTCATCACACTTTTTCTTAACATCGTCCATCAGTTCACCAGTCCCAACAAGCAACAATCTCGCAGAAGAATTCCGTTCATACACTGATTTGAAAACATCCAACAAAAAATCATGATTTTTTTGTTTTGCAAATCGTCCAACATGTCCAATTACAAATTTATTTTCAAGACAAAATTCTTTACGATATTTAGTACGCATCCTTTCATCAAAAGCATATGCGTTTACATCAATCGCATTAGGCAACAAAAAATACCGACTCCCATTGACAATTCTATTTCCAAACAACCACTTTCCAGCTTCCTTAGAACAAGCAAAATAATAATCAGACTGCCAACGGATAGGGTACTGCATTATTCGCTTTACAAAAGAAGCTAAACCATGTCCATTTGATGTATTATGACTATGGATAATAGTCTTTAAACCAGCTTTCTTTGCTATAGGCAAATAAAGAGAAGCATAACTACGAACATGAGAATGAAGAATTTTGTATTCTGGATGTTCCTTAAAGAAATTCTTCCACAACTTACGCATGGCAAAAAAATTCTTGCCATTAAAAGCTGGCAAGCTATAAATTTTTCCACCTAAGGCAATAATCTCATCATAGTAAGCTTGACGCTCTTCGGTATGGATGATAAAATCAAACTGCACCTGGTTACGATCAATGGCACGATATAGATTCATAACCATGGTTTCAGCACCACCACGATCAAGGCCGCCTAATACATGCAAAATACGAATCATCCTACTTTCTCCATCTCTTTCAAATACGCATCCACCACAATCTGGCGATCATATTCCTTTTCCACCATCGCACGACCAGCCTCGCCCATCTTCTTTTTCTGTTCATGTGTCAAGGCCAAGAACTTACCGATTTTTTCTATGAGGTCCGCAGAGTCCTTCTGCTTTACAACAAAGCCATTCACTCCATCCATAACGGCCTCGCGGCAGCCACTTCGATCTGTGGTGATAATCGGGCGGGCACAGGCACAGCTTTCCAACAAGATGTTGCTCAAGCCCTCGGGATAAAAGCTTGGGTGAATGGTACAATGGGTATACTCAAGAACTTCCTTAATGTTACGGACCAGGCCATGGTATTTTACAATGCCCTTGTCCGCCAGTTCTTGGAGCTTACCCTGATATTCAGCTTCACAAAAACCACAGACGTGGAATACACATTCCTGGATTGCTTCGTCGCTACGCTTCTCGCAATGACGTAAAGAATAAAAATGCTGGGCTGCGTCAAGATACTGGTCAATGCCCTTTTCCTTCATTACACGGCTGATGAACACAAACTGTATTCTGGAATCATCCGGGTAAGGCAAGGGCGCAAAACGTTCCAGGTTCACTCCACTACCAGGGAGCAAGCCATGCTTATCGCAATACAGGTTATGGTCTATGAAAAACTGTCTATTTTCGGTATTCTGGAAAAATATACGCTTGATTCTCTTAAAGGCGAACCTGTAAAGAGCGAGAGTAATCTTCTGTGTCAAGCCAGGATTTTCTACTGCGGTGCCTAGGCCGGTGATGTTGGCCACCTGGGGTACATTCAGCAGGCGGCACGCAATGCCACCATAAATGTTGGGCTTAATGGTGTAGCTGAATACGATATCCGGCTTTACCTGGCGAAGCAACTTTACATAGCCAAGGATAAGCTTGCCATCGGTTACGGGGTTCGTTCCATGGCGGGCAATCTCAATATCATGATGTATGCAGCCCAGCTTAACCAGTTCGTCAATCTTTTCGCCACCAGGGCAGCTAATGTGAACTTCGTGACCGTCCGCAAGCAATCTTTCCACCAGTTCAAGGCGGAAATTGTAAATCACGATCTCGTGATTCACCAAAATAAGGACGGTTTTCTTCGAAGTTGCCATCCCCTACATCTCCTTTTCTAGCTGTTCATACAAGAAAAGGTCGCCCTGTTCAAGCAAGTACGTATTTTTCGACAAGCTCTTGTACATGGAAGACTGCAGCAGGAATTTGAGAGCATCGACAAAAGCCATGCCATGGCGTTCCATGAGCATCATCGTCATCTTGGCAGTAATATGCTGCTTTACTTTCTTCTGGCTGCTTGTCATAAACCTTATTAACTCGCAGAGTTATATAGACTTTCTTGCCGGGGTAGAAAGAACTTCCAGAGTTGCACCGTAGGCTTTCTTAAAAAGCTTTACATTTCGCTGGATAAGGGTCGAAGTCTTTGGAAAATGGTTCTTGCCTACAGCAATAGATGTCTTGCTCTTTGCACAAACTGGTGTCAAGGCAGTGCGTTTTAACGAAGCTTCCAATTGCTTTATGGCATGTTCGATATTTTCACCCTTAAGTTCAACATAATAAAATGCAGCCAGAGCCTCGTCTACCAGCATTTTATCACAACGTAGCTCGTTGTCTGTAACAGCACCTCCATCTACATTTATCTTGTAGCAAGTTTTGTTACCCTTATTTTCAAAAACAATCTTACTTTTATTTTCTTCGAACTTTATGTTGCTTTCGGTTACCTTGGCAACGTCCTTCGCGGGCAGGGATTTCAGCCAAGATTTCATATATCAAGCAACCTCGAAAATTCTTGGGATATTTCCAAAGACACCGCATCAAGGGCTGTCTGATCTATAAGCTTGCTTTCTTCGTCTAGAAGACTCTTAACCCTACCCTTTTCTATGGCATATACGCTAAGATCATCAAACGCAACAAAATCAGACTGCCCCATAATCTTTATGACCTTGTTCTTGGCCTCAGTCCCCTGCCCCGAGGTTTCTTCGGCCTGAAGCAAGTTGTTGATTGAAGACAGAATGTACGGGCTGTGGGTACTCATAAAAAGGGTGTTGTTCGGGTTGCCATCCAGTTCACAAGCCAACCACTTAACCAGTTCATATTGGGCCTTAGGGAACAGATTCTGTTCAGGCTCTTCCAAGAACACATTTATACCACAGCTGGTCACATAACGATCCGTTACGTCTTCTTTATTCTTTATGGACGGCTCGGCGGCAATAACGCCCTTGATAAACTCGTTGGACTGCATGCGGCTTACGCTTAGGTTTTCGTATAGTAATCCGTCAAACAGGTGAGAAAGGAGGGCGTACTGAGGTACTAAAGACTGAAGACCACTGGAGGCGTTTACAAAATCCAGAGTCTTTTTCCCAACCACAATTTTATCTTTTTTCTGCAAGGCGTCGTAGTAATACAAGACGCCCAGTCCAAGAATATCCAATTTTTTTATTGAATAACTCCAGCGAGCAGACTCCCATTCGGCCATGTAATCCAGAATATTATTGAATCTGCCAAAATTGATATCCATCCAGTTGGGGATGGAAGCAACAATGTTTCGTTCTGCAGGGATGTACGAAATTTTTGTACGTAGATAATCCCAATGCCTAGCCTTGTTCCAAGCAAAGGAAGTCTTAATCTCGCCAAGTTCTTCAATCGTTATGGAAAATTGCAGCGTTTTGGACTTATACACGATTTCGGCAGCACCATTCACATAGCCTTCCAGCTTATGGAAGGTCAACAGCTGATCCTTTATTACCTGAGGCGCAAGCCATTCATCGGGATCCTGCGATAGCTGGATTTTCTTTTCAATCCATTTACAAAAAGAAGCAACTTTCAGTATGGTACTTTTGCCAGAACTCTGCGGGCCAATAAGTACATTAACCCTCTTTAACTTTAAAGAAGCCGCCTTAATTGCTCCAAAATTTTTTATCTGTAATGAATCCATAGTTTCCGCTACAATATAAACAATAAATTCCGACTAGACTACTTCTCCGTCTTCTGTATAGCTTCTTCCAGGCTATACTTCTGGTAGTCCACCTTGTACTTGCTCATTTCCTGGTCGTAAGCCAGGTTACCGAAAGCCTTGTTCACTAAGCCGGTAATGTGGCTCAGGATCTTCAATGCCCAGCCGAATCCAGGAATCAGCACGCAACGCTTGCCATGTGCCTTGGCAATCTTTGCGATTACGTCGCTGGTGTTGCTGTACTGGGGATTTTGAGGCCAGAACGTACCCTGTTCCTGATTTTCGATCATAAGTCGAACGAATTCCACCAGATTGCCAATGTAAAGCATACTACGGCAATTGTCGACTTTCGGGAACACCGGGAGCTTACGAGCAAGCTTGCTCAGCAGCGGATAGTTTCCCTTGCTGTTCTTGCCAAAGATCATAGGCGGACGAAGAATCACCACCTTAAAAGTTTCGCAATCCAGGGGACGCAAACCATTCTCGGCTTGAACCTTGCTATCGCCATAACAGTTGGCTGGGTTCACCGGGGTTTCGCGAGTAATCATCTTGGGCTTGCCAATGGGGGCGCTATCGCCATACACAATGGCGCTGCTCATAAAGATGAACTGCTTTACACCAGCTTCCTTGGCCTTTTGGGCGCAAGCAACTGTAAGGTCGGTATTTACTGCGTAGTAGAGTTTAGCACGTTCTTCGCTTATGGGGCCGTTATCGCTATGGGCAATTCCTGCCACATGGTACACGGCATCATACTTGCTAAAGTCATGGGATTTCCAGGCTTCGCCAATCATGTCGAGAGTTTCCACGTTGTACATGCCTGCGAACTGGGGTTCCGCAAGGTAGTTGGCAAAACTGGTGCCGATGTAGCTGTTAGCGCCGGTGATGAGGATGTTGATCATTTGTTCTCCTGCTTATGCATTTCGCCGGTGCCGCCTTCTACCACGCCATCGCTCTTAAGAACGCTGGTGATGGTGCCAAAGAAGCACTTGCAGTCAAAGGCAAAGCTCTGACGCTTTACATACTCGCCATCGAGGGCTGCCTTCACGGGAATTTCCAGTTCGTCACGGCCGTTAATCTGAGCCCAGCCAGTCAATCCTACGGGTACATCATTGGCACCATACTTGTCTCGTTCCTCGATCAGGTCGTATTGGTTCCAAAGAGCCGGACGGGGACCGATGATGCTCATGGTTCCACCAAAGATATTGAACATCTGGGGCAGTTCATCGAGGCTGGTCTTGCGCAAAAATCCACCCACCTTGGTAATCCACTTCTTTGGGTCGCTCAGTTCGTGGGTGGGGGCATCCTTTGGGGTGTCGGTACGCATGGTACGGAACTTGAGGATGTTAAAGTGGGTTTTGTGGAGGCCGACACGTTTCTGCTTAAAGAGTACGGGCCCCTTGCTATCCAGCTTGATGGCAATAGCAATGATGAGCATGGGGATCGCAAGAACCACGATGCCGATGCCCGAAAGCACGATGTCGATCAATCTCTTAAAAAAAAGCTTGTACATTCACTCAACCTTTTTAGCGTTCAATTTTTGTCTTGGGCGGGATAACTTCGCGGGCCTTTACCAAAGCACCGCAATCAATGTGGCAGAACTCCCCCAACTGAGCATTATGGTTCACGATGGCCCCGGCGCAGACAAAGGAGAACTTGCCGACCTGAGCGGCGGCATTCACCACGGCCATGGGTTCCACGATACAGCCTTGAGCCAGGGTGGCACTGGGGCTTACGTAGGCTCTGGGGTGGATAAGGGTTGCGGGGGTTAACCCTGCGGCCTGGATTTTTTCGGCCAGAGAGGCACGGATTTCGGGATTGCCGATGGCGATGAAAGCCAGGGAATAGTCTGCCGCCAATGTTTCGAGGTCTGCAACTTTACCAATTGCTAAAGGACTAGCATCATCTACGAAGTCTACCTTGTCGAAACAGGACATTGCCAAGGCAGCTTCCTTAGCAACCATTCCGAATTGTCCCGCCCCAATAATCAAGAGACTTCTGCTTTTATCCATTATACCCACACATAAAATGCAAGCAAAAGGTAGCATTTTAGAGAGCAAACGTCTATACAAAAAAACGAACAAAAAAGCCAAAAACGAGAAAAGGCCGGGCATCGCCCAGGCCATTCTCAAAAACATATATGAAATGTCCTAATTAGCAGACATCTCCGCCTGTACCTTAAGGTTCTGCAAGTCCCTTTTTGAGTCCTTCTTCACGACCTTCAAGGGCAGCAACGTACCTTTCGTAGACAATGTCAGTCATATGCATGGACTCCTTCAGCAAATATTCGCTGTTAAAGCTACACATTTTTGCGTTCTCATGCAAGGCCTTGAAGATAGGAGCTTGGCAAAGTAAACGATGTTGTTCTGAGTCCGCATCTGGATCGTATGGCGATAATCATGGCTCATTTTCCACGGATAGGTATCGAAGAGCTGGAAGCAGATCATGTTCAGGTTGTCCAGGGGTTTCATCTTACCCACAGGCACCATGCGGCCGACATGCCTTGCCACGTACAGCATCAAGCGGTCGCTGAAGATTTCGCTACCCTTGTGCTGAACTTCTACGGACACTATGTCATCGGGTTGCTTCTTGCCACAATAAACAGGATTGTCCTTCTTCAGCAACACATCGGGTTCCGCGCTCCTGAAACCAAACTCGCCGGGAACTTAAATGCACTAAATAATTTCTTTATTTTCTTCCACATAATTCAATCATATCTCTAAAAACGAAAAGTTAATCTGCGTTTCACAGACTAACTTCCATTACACTAACAAACGGGGGTAAAAATAGTTTATCTTGTCATACAAAGATTGTTTTTAGCCGACAAATCAGCTTACAAATTTATTTCAACAAAGTTTTTCTGGGGATAAACGAGTCAATTTGCACTATTTACCCGTTTTTTTTGCAAACGAAGGCCTAAATTGCGGCCCTTGACTGCGTGAGGAGACGCGGTTTATATTAAGCGTAATAAGAACATCCCCCCCGTCGCAAAGAAGGCTTATATGACTCTCGAACAGGAACTGAACATTCGCTACAAGAAGGGACTTGCGGAAGGGCTTGAGAAAGGCCGGGCAGAAACACGGGGCGAAGAAAAGGTGGCTGTCGCGCGTAGGATGCTTGCTGATAACGAACCTGTTGAAAGAATTTGCAGGTATTCAGGCCTTTCCGAAGCAGAAGTTCTTGGACTGCAGAAAGAAATGCAGTGATTTTGACATCTAGATCCTTCAACTCCGCCTACGGCTGCGTTCAGGATGCCACCCTGAAAAAAGCTGGTGGTTTTTGAACCATCAGCTTTTATTATATAGTTAGCGCTTGTTGTCCTGCTTTAACCCTTCTCTAGGGATGCTTTCAGCTTAAGAACTTCCTTGGAAGAAAGGCAAGAGTAACGGACAACCATAGCAAAGTCCATTCCGTCTTTCAGCATAGCCACTGCGAGTTCAACATTTCTGTTCTTAGTAGCCTCTTTTGCTGCTTCTTTTGCAGCCTTTTTTGCAGCTTCCTTTGCTGCTTCCTTTGCTGCTTCTTTTGCAGCCTCTTTTGCCGCTTCTTTTGCAGCAGCTTCCGCTTTAAGTACTGCGCTGGCAAGGCGGGTATTGTATTCATCTTGTCTTTTCTTTTCACTGAGTTGAGACATGAACATATC
>NZ_FRBB01000056.1:0-1095 GCF_900142505.1 Fibrobacter sp. UWH5
CCCGAATTCTATTTGCAAATGCATAATCCGAGCGGAATCTGAAGGATGCAAAAAAGGCCCCCAGATGGGAGCCAGCTAGGATAACTAAATTGCAACCTTCTCTTACCACAAAGAGGTTGCATTGAGTCATCTTAACCGAGAGCAAAGATACAAAATTCTTGGCTTGTTGTGTAGCCATTACACGCAAGCCCAAATCGCAGACATAATCGGATGTTCCCAAAGCACCGTATCACGAGAAATCAAACGGAACGGTTCACGAGGGAAATACGGAGCGGAGGCGGCACATAGAAAAGCCGTTGCAAGGAAGAAGGCTAGCCACTGCCATAAGAAATACGACGGATATGACTGGAGAATTGTTGACGCAAGTATCCGTAGTTTCATGAGTCCACAGCAGGTTCGCTGGAGATGCAGGCTTATGGGCCTGAAATGTCCTTGCGAGGAACTCATCTACCGTCACATCTGGGAGGACAAGCGGCATGGCGGTGACCTCTACAAATGCCTAAGGCACAAGAACAAGAAACACGCTTCCAGGGGCCGTAAGAACGACTACAGAGGAAGGATTGTCGGCCTAGTATCTATCGACAAGCGGCCTGCAATCGTTGATAAAAAGGAACGTTTCGGAGACCTTGAGGTAGACCTTGTCATCGGTAAGGATCACAAGGGAAAGCTGCTCACCATAAACGACAGGGCAACGAACCAAAGCTGGATTAGAAAAATCGGAAGCAAGAATTCTGACGAGGTTGCAGCTGCCATCGTGGAAACCCTTCTCCCGTACAAGGGGTTGCTTAAGACGATAACTTCAGATAACGGAAGGGAGTTTGCGGACCACGTAATCGTGGCGAAGGCGCTTGGCATCAAGTACTATTTTGCGCATCCATATCATTCATGGGAGCGAGGTGCGAATGAAAATATGAACGGGCTGATTCGCCAATTTATTCCAAAGGGTGCAAAGATTGAAGATGTCGATGAACGCTATATCCGATGGATCGAGAACAATCTGAACAATAGACCAAGAAAAAGGCTTGACTACCTAACACCAAATGAGTATCTTTTGAAAAAGTTCAACATTATGCGTTAGCGATTAGAAATCGCCAA
>NZ_FRBB01000006.1:0-154464 GCF_900142505.1 Fibrobacter sp. UWH5
ATGGATTTGTATAATTTTGACATGGGCTTTTTCTTCTGTTTTTTTTGGCGATTAAATTTTAGAAAATAGCCCATTTTTTGTTTAATTTAGGCGAATGTCAACAAAAAAGGGTGGCGAAGCCACCCACACATGTTGATGAAGAGCCCATTTTTTGTTTAATTTAGGCGAATGTCAACAAAAAAGGGTGGCGAAGCCACCCACACATGTTGATGAAGAGCCAGTTTTTTCATGATTTTTGAATGTGCCGCCGCAGCGGCGGTTTAGAATTTTAAATTTAAAATTCGGACTTCAACCAGTCTGCGATTTTGGTTTCGCGGCTAGAGAAATCTGCGGACTTTATAGAAAGGCTTGCGGTGAAGTTATTGCCAGGAAGCAAGCGCCTGGCGTCGGCTTCTACTCCGCTGATTCCGCTGGAATGGCTGCTAACAATGAGTCCCACTTTTTTATTTGCAAGTTCCTTGCTGTTCTTGAAAAGATAGGTCTGCATGGGGGCGGCCATTTGACTCCACCAAAGAGGCGCAACGACGATCACCTCGCTGTAATTTGCGAAGCTTACTTCGGTGCTGACGGTGATAGCGGGGTAGCTGCTTTCCGCATCGGGATTCTTGTCGATTGCTTCGATGAGAGCATCGCCGATGGCGTAGTTGTTTGCTGCAAAATCAGCTTTTTCCACAGGAGAAATTTCAACAACATCGACAGAAATCATCCCCGTCAAAGTTTCTACGATAGCCTTGCTGTTCCCGGTGAAGGAGTAATAAGCGACCAGCATTTTTTCAGAGGCTGCGGAGTCAACAGTAGGTTCGTCCGCGCCTGTAGAATCAGCGATGTTCCCGCTAGAAGAACTTGTGGCATTCTCGACTTCGCTGGAACTGCTTTCCGCAGTTTCTGTTGCAGAAGATTCTACGATGCTCTCACTTGAACCTGCAACATCATTCTTTGCGTTAGAGCTGGAGTCGTCGCCACAGGCGTTCAGAAAGAACACCACCGTCGCACTCAACAAGAACAGCAATTTTTTCATGCCACCCTCAATTACGGAAGCTTGTTGTACACTTCGTCAACTACAGGTTCCAACCATTCGTTGCTGGCGTTTTCGCCAACGTGGGTGTGGTAAGTCAAGTGCTGGAACCAGGAATCCTTGGCAGCACCGTGCCAATGTTTTTTGCCTTCGGGAATGGCCACCACAGTACCCGGCGTCATTTCAAGAGGTTCCTTGCCTTCTTCCACATACCAGCCGCGGCCAGAAACAGCGATCAAGACCTGCACCTGGTTGTGATGCACGTGCCAGTTGTTGCGGCAGCCCGGTTCAAAAGTCACGTTGGTGGGGCCGCCATTTTCGGCGCTCATGGGAGCTACATAGCTGTTGCCGATAAAGTACTTTGCGTAATTTACGTTAGGTACGCCGCGGGGCCACGGGGAATCTCCGCCGTACATGCCAGGAATCAACTTGGCATCCTGCAAAGTCATGGTAATGCTTTCCACCTGCTGATCCGTAAGGCCTGCCTTTTTTGCTCCAGCCTTGTGCGCAGCCAGCTGGGAGTGAACGCCGTCCATGCCGCTGAGGGCAGCAACTGTCACCAGTTCGCGTTCCGGCATAGTCAAGTTGTCGCGGGCGAAAATGTCGCCGAACAAATGAGCCTTCAGGTAGTAATCCGTTGCAGGAGCGAAAGTATTGTTCACCTTGCCGAACAACTTCGTCTGAACTTCGGTACCGGCCTTCAGGGAGTTGTAATTCTTGGGCAGGGGAGAAGCGTCCTTGCCTTCGGCGGTCTTCTTGCCGGCGGCCTTGCGTTCATCCAGAACCTTCTGCAAAGTTCCCAGGGCGTTCAGGGAGCGCGGGAAACCGGTGTAGGCATAAAGCTGGGAAAGGGCTTCCTTCACCTGGCTTACGGTGAGGCCGTCGTCCAGGCCCTTGTCAATGGCCTTGCTAAGTTTTGCCAAGTCGCCCTTGGCTTCCAGGCAGGCGATAATAGCCATGTCCTGCTGCTGAACGGTAAGAACGTTTTTCATAATCTGTGCGTTTGTGGTGGTGGCGAATGCGGCAGAAATTGTGACCGCCGCGCCCATGGATTTTACGAATGTTTTAAAGAATGCAGTTTTCATAGTTATGAATTTACCAAAAGACTAGTTTTAATTCACTACCCAAAACAAATGAATTTCTACCAAAAACACAGATTTTATATATGAAAATTTATAAAATTCTACCATTTTGTAACTTTTTATGCGGTAATTATAGTGCGTTCTTGTGCAGAGCCTGTTTGAAACGTGAATAAAAAAGCGACGGTTATTCATTTCACGCTTTCTAAAAGTTGTTCCCTTGAGATTGCACTCAGTACAGAAAATGCGGTTAGCTTGCTGCCTAAATCGCGGATGCTTGCGCCTACATGGTAAATTGTATTATCGACAATGATGAACCTATCGTGGACATCACGCATGTTGCGAAGCTCAACGGTCGGGAACTGCCGATTTAACCTTGCCGCTTCCTCATTCATGGTTCTATTAATGCGAGCCGAATACACGAAAACTTTAACACCTTCGGCCTTCTTTGCGATTCACGAAAGCACGGTGTCATCGGCATACGGATCGATAATGACGATTTCTTCTTTTGCGGAACGCACCAACTGCGCCGCAAATTCATACCCGCTCCACCAGGATTTTGCGTTTAAGATTCCCTCGCTCGGCGGCAAGTCCGCCTTGACAAAGAAATCGACTTGCTTTTCGAGGGACAAAAGCCTGGAATCGTGATTTTCCAACTTATTTTCGTGAGAAATTAGCCGCTGATTTACGGAGCCGCCTTTAAGCAAATATTCCTTGAGAACCTGGTTTGCCCAGCGACGAAATTCTATACCTTTTAAGGTATTAACTCTAAAACCTACGGAAATAATCATGTCAAGATTGTATAAAGCAACTTTTCTGAGGACATTTCTATTGCCCTCCTTCTGAACTAGTTCCAAAATGGAACTAGTTGACTTTTCCTCTAGTTCATGACTCTCAAAAATATTCTTGATATGTTTCGTAATCGCTTGACGCTGAACATCAAATAATTCAGCCATCTGAGCCTGCGTAAGCCAAACGGTTTCATTCTCTACACGAACTTCAATGTGAAATTCGCCGCCCTCCGGCTGATATACAATGATTTCGTTCTTTTCGCCATTATTGGCAGAAACTGCTTTATCCATTTTTCCTCCAGTCGCTACAGGCTTGAAAAAGCGACAGTTTAATCAGTGTTCTTTTGTTCACTACTAAATTTATACAAAAGTTTGGGCGGTGTCAAGGCGGGGCGCGAAAAAATTTCACTTTGCAAACTATAGGCGACAGGGGACTATGTTTTGGGCGTTGCCCTGGCGGGCCGGCCCTCTTGCGCTATCGACTCGCGATGCGAGTCGTTCGTTCAGCCTCGCGCGACCTGCGACTGCACAAGGCAACCGCCGCGCGAGTCCGACCCCATGCGGGCGGCGGGGCCTAACGCATTCATTTCACGCTTTCTAAAAGTTGTTCCTTTGCGATTGCACTCAGCGCGGAAAATGCGGTTAGCTTGTTGCCCACATCGCAGGAGGCAAAGCCACATTGAGGGCTCAGCTTCAGGCGTTCCAAAGGAATGTACTTGGCCGCTTCCTTAATGCGGGCGATAACTGTCGCCTTGTCTTCCAGCTTGGGGGACTTGGAAGTAATCAGGCCAAGAACCACAACCTTGTCGGCGCTTACCTTTGACAAGGGCTCAAAACCACCGGAGCGTTCGTCATCGTATTCCAGATAAAGCGTGTTCACATTTTCACGGGCGAAAACGTAGTCAGCCACGGAGTCGTAGGGGCCGCTGGTGAAATAGGTGGAGTGATAGTTGCCACGACAAATGTGGGTATTGATCTGCAAGTCCGCAGGCTTGCCTTCGATGGCCAGGTTGTTCACATGAAGCAGCTGATTTTTCACCACGTCAAGGCTCAGGCCCAGGGACTTGTAGCGCTGTGCGGCGGCATCGCCAACGATAGCGCCCCAGGTGCAGTCATCGAACTGGATAGTTCTGCAGCCAGCGTCATAAAGTTGACGGATTACGCCGCGGTAGGCGTAGGCAATATCTTCAATCAGTTCATCGTTTGTGGCGTAGAACTTGCGGGTCGTTTCGATGTTCTGGGGAACGATAAGCTGCTGGAAAAGTTGAGCAGGAGCAGGAATGGTCTGCTTGGCTTCATGACCGTCACCTTCAAGAGACTTCACAAATTTGCGGGGCGCAGAAAACTGCCCACCACATCAAAATGGTGCGTATTTGGCATCGTATTTTTCCTTTTCATGTTGTCGCAGGGCTAAAGGAGAGCACTAGGCGCAAACCTTCGCCGCCACGCTGTCATCAAAGACAGTATTCAACTAAGAGTTATTTCTTAGATGCCGCCAAATATAGATGGAATCTATCGCTTTGTCCAATACTTAATTTTTAGAGTTTGCGATAGGTTTTTGCTATACGCCCTTATGAAAGAATCGATTCCACTTGATTTCAAAGGATCTTTTCTTTTGCAGGTGTATGACGAAGGTGACGCCAAAGACCATCAGCAAAATCGCCAAGAAGCATACCATAAAGTTGTAGAAGAATATGTGTATGTAATGGTCAAACAAACCGTCGCTCGGAGTCTTGAAACAAAGAATCAGGGACTGCACGGAGCGATAGGCGTACATACCGGGAATCATGGGAAGTAGCGCCGGGAACGCCAAGGATTCGCAGGGGCACTTCCAGACTTTTCGCAAAAGGACTGCAAACGTCCCGATGGAAAAACCCGCCACGAGACTCGCCCATATAATGTGAAAGCCGCAAAGGTTCATCAACACAAATCGGGTGACGTGGCCAATGGCCGCCACAAGGCCGCAACCTGCGAAAATCCGTTTAGGCACATTGCTGATGCTTCCAAATCCGACGGCTGCAATGGAAGCGAAAAATCCGTCTTGAAGTAATGTCAGTAACATATTAGAAGAAATGAAGGTTGGTGAGAACAAGGCCTACGCAAAAACCTAGCGATAGGCAGATAGTTAGAATGGCGCCCTTAAAAAACTGGCTGATGCAACCCAGGAACATTCCATTCAGCAAATTGCTAAGCGAATTAATATACGGGATTCCCGGAACCAGGTAAAGGATGCTTGTAGCGAGAGCCACATTAGGTGTTTCTCCAATCTGAAAAACATAGCCGCTGGTGCCAATGACCGTAGAAATGGTAGCCGCCAAAATCGTACCCATTCTAAAATCCAGTTTGAACCGCGAGCACAAAGTTCTTCGCAAGTAAAATCCGCAGGCAGTCGCTGTAGCCACAATGGCCATGGAAATAAAGTCCCCGTTGAACAGCCTGCAGAACGAAGCGTTGGCAAGGCTCGCCAGCACAAGAACAAAATTTGGATGCAGCCTTTTTACCACAAGAATCTTCTGGAACTTTTCATAGAAAATTTCGGGAGAATAATTTTCTGTCACCGTTTCCTTGGCAAGATGATTCAGCAAAATAATCCTGTCAAAGTCAAGGGGATTCTCCTTGATCTTCTGGTTGATGGTATAAGTTTTCTGTCGTTTATCATCTACAGCGCAAAGGAGAATATGCTGCGGCAAGCCAGTCACTTCGGCATGAATTCCAAAGTGGGTCGAAAGGTACGCCACGCTGGACAAAACCTGCATACTGGTCGCACCGCAAGCAGCCAGCGTCGCCGCAAACTCCGCAATCATTTTGCAAACAATGAATTCCTGATTCTCCTGTTGTTCAAGAATTTCAGAAAGCGGCGAGGCGCTCGTCCCCATCCCTTTCTTCGTGATAAATGCTTCATAAATAATCAGGAAAAGTACGATTGCAAAACATGCGCCTATAAGAACGGTTGCATTTCCAGAGGAAACGCTAGTGATGTCAATATCAATTCCCATGGAAATGCCCTCAACAAAAACTAGTCTTCGATGCAGCGGACAGACGCAGCAATATCCTTGTTGAAGTGTTCCACGGTAATGATGCCGTTATCACTGATGTTCAGCATATAGGCGCGAACCGCATCGTACTCGTCATCAATCCAAATGCGAGCCGACTTGTCGCGATCCACATAGTTGTCTTCATGGTAACGGAAGCCTGCATTAACCACATTCAGCTTTGCAAATTCACCGGACGCAATCAGAGATTCATACTCAGCTTTTGTAGGAACATGCCAGCCAAGAGGACAAGCCTTCTTTGCGGCAGCCCAAGTATAAAGGCGACCATAGTCAAAACACATCTTGAAATCATCGCCATAGCAGTAGCTGAAATCCGTGTAGAAATTGGCATTCTGTGCAAACCACTTTTTCCCATTCGCATTCACGACTTTATAGACATTCTCGCTACATTTCAAGGATGTTTGATCATCGCTGAATTTGCATTTATGGAAGTCTTCGCAGGCGGTAAGGACGAAGGTTGCGGTAATTGCCAAGAAGGGAAGAATTTTCATCATTGTGAACTCCTATGTTTTTTTGTTCGGGCCACAATGTAGAATCCCAAAGTTTTTTTGACTAATACTTTATATTTCTGAAAATTATATGTTTTTTTAATACAATCAATTTTTATGATTGATAAATCACGAAAGATGAATATTTGCACTAAGCACTACGATTTCACACCGGGAAAGCACACTCATAGATAAAATGTATTGGTATATACCCCCTAGGGGTATGTATATTTACAGCATGAAAAAAGAAAAATGTTGCTGTTCCTGCAAGAAAAAGGAACGAGAAAATTCCGAAATCAAGAGCCTCATGACCCGTTTAAACCGCATTGAGGGGCAGGTCAAGGGCATTCGAAACATGATTGAAAATGACGCCTACTGCACCGACGTTCTGGTACAGGTGTCCGCCGTCAACGCTGCGTTAAACGCATTTAGCAAGACTTTGCTAGCAAACCATATCAAGACCTGCGTTGCAAATGATATCCGAGCTGGCAAGGACGAGGTCATCGACGACCTGTTGAACACGCTTCAGAAAATGATGAAATAGGTCGGGCAAGCAATGCAAAAATTCAATGTTACAGGAATGAGTTGCGCCGCCTGCGTGGCCCGTGTCGAAAAGGCAGTGAACAGCGTAGAGGGCGTAGAAAATTGCGCCGTCAGTCTATTGACGAATTCCATGAACGTGGAAGGTACCGCCGACTCCGCAGCTATTATCCGCGCCGTAGAAAAAGCAGGTTACAAGGCAAACGTGCAAAAAAGCGCAGGCGAGCCATCGAGCGAGAACGCCACAGGGATTGCGAACGATACAGGGACCGCCGCCGGACCCGCCGACGCCCTAGAAAGTGCAGCCACCGCAGAAATCAACATTTTGAAACGTCGACTAATCGCCTCCCTCATTTTCTTACTGCCGTTGCTTTACTTTAGCATGGGCCACATGATGTTTGGCTGGCCCCTGCCCGATTGGTTCACGACTCCCGACAAGAATCACGAAGCCATGGGTTTGGTGCAACTGATTTTAGCAGGAATCATCCTTGTCATAAACCAGAAGTTTTTCATCAACGGGTTCAGGGGATTGCTTCACCGCGCACCCAACATGGATTCCCTGGTGGCACTCGGTGCAGGAGCCTCATACCTTTACAGTATATCCGTTATTTTCGCCATGACCCGCGCCCAAGTCGTCGGCGGGGTTTCCGCTGCAGAATTCTGGATGGACAACTACTACTTTGAAGGTGCCGCCACCATCGTCACCCTCATTACCGTAGGCAAGCTGCTGGAGGCAATCTCCAAGGGCAAAACCACTAACGCCTTGAAAAGCCTAATGAAACTGGCCCCGCAGCAGGCAACGATTGAAGAAGACGGCGTAGAAAAAATCGTCCCCATCGAAAAAGTTCAGGTGGGATCCATTTTCATCGTGAAGCCCGGCGAAAATATTCCTGTAGACGGCATGGTCTTGGAAGGTTCTTCCGCCGTTAACGAATCCACATTAACCGGCGAAAGCCTGCCTATCGACAAGAACGTCGGCGACACCGTTACTTCGGCCACATTAAATCAGTCTGGTTATTTGAAGTGCCGCGCCACCCGCGTCGGGAAGGATACGACCCTTTCCCAAATTATTCAGCTGGTCAGCGACGCTGCCGCCACAAAGGCTCCCATTTCAAAAATTGCAGATCGTGTTGCAGGAATTTTTGTTCCGGCGGTCATTGGAATTGCCATCGTCACTTTTGTAGTATGGTTTTTCGTTGGTGCAGAAATTGGTTTTTCTCTAGCCCGGGCCATTGCGGTGCTTGTCATTAGTTGTCCCTGCGCCTTGGGCCTTGCCACCCCAGTGGCCATTATGGTAGGCAACGGTGTGGGCGCAAAACACGGCATTCTTTTCAAGACTTCTGCCGCACTTGAAAATACAGGCAGGACTCAAATTGTTGCGCTGGACAAAACCGGAACCATTACTAAAGGCGAGCCCAAGGTAACCGACGTCATCGTCGCCGACAATGTTTCCGCAGTCGATTTAATGGACATCGCCAAGTGCATTGAAAGCAAGAGCGAACACCCGTTGGCAAAGGCGATTTTGAACTATGAAAGCGGCGAATCGAGCGGCGCAGCCTCCGACACGACTTCCAGCACAAACCTTGTTGAGAACTTTGAGGCGTTGCCCGGAAATGGTCTGCAGGGAACGGTAAACGGTCAGCAAGTTTTTGCAGGTAACTTAATGTTCATCGCAAGCAAAGTGAGTGTGTCAAGCGCCATGACTGCCGCGACCCACAAGCTGGCAGAATCCGGCAAGACTCCCCTGCTGTTCGCCAAGGGCAATTCTCTGCTGGGAATAATCGCTGTAGCAGACACCTTGAAGGACGACAGCAAGCAGGCCATTGCAGAACTGAAAAGCATGGGCGTTCATGTGGTGATGCTCACCGGCGATAACGAACGTACGGCAAGCGCCATCGCAAAAGAAGCAAGCGTAGACGAAGTTGTCGCAGGGGTTCTTCCCGACGGAAAGGAAGCCATCATCCAGAAGTTGCAGGAACATGGCCACGTCACCATGGTTGGTGACGGCATCAACGATGCCCCGGCCCTGACCCGCGCAGACGTAGGTATGGCCATCGGGGCGGGGGCCGACGTGGCCATTGACGCCGCCGACGTAGTTCTCGTCAAGAGCAATCTTCTGGACGTTCCCGCAGCCATCCGCCTGAGCCGTGCCTCCATCAGGAACATTCACGAGAACCTCTTCTGGGCATTCATCTACAACGTCATCGGAATCCCTCTGGCGGCAGGCTGCTACTACAAGCTTTTCGGATGGAGCCTGAACGCCACATTTGCAGCCCTCGCCATGAGCCTTTCTAGCTTCTGCGTAGTCACAAATGCATTGCGTTTGAATTTTGCAAACATCGGCAGTTCCCATAGGGACAAAAAGCTGAAGAAATCCATTTCAGGAAAAATTATCAAAGTCAACGACGAACCTTCTGCAGAACTAGAAACCGCAGACAACCCCGAAACCAACGTGCTCCCCGAAGCATCAAAACCAGAGGACACTCCCATGACCAAAACATTCACCGTCGAAGGAATGATGTGCAGCCATTGCGAAGCCGCCGTAAAAAAGGCACTGGAAGCAATCCCCGGCGTAGACTCCGCCAAGGCCAATCACAAGACAAACTCCGTAGAAGTCACCTTTTCCGAAAAGGTTCCTGTCGAAACTTTTAAGAAAGTTATAACCACCGCGGGCTACGAATTCAAGAATTAACGCAAAAAATTTATTGACTCTACTTCGTTATAATTCCCGAAGCTACAATTCCCTGACCGGCGTACAGCACCAGAATCTGTCCGGGAGCAGAAGCGAACTGAGGTTCATCAAAGTGAACGCTAATTGTTCCGGCGTTCACATCCAGCGATGTAATTCGAGCCAAAGAACCCTTATGTCCCAAGCGAATGTGCGCAGTCAAGGGTTGCTGCAACAACGGAGAATCTTCGTCCACCATCAGGTTCAGTTCTTCGGCATTCACATCCACACAGCTCATAACGCTACGGGGACCAAGAACCACCTGGTTCTTTTTCACATCGATACTTACAACAAAGTAAGGTTCAGGAAGACCACCAATATTCAAGCCCTTGCGCTGACCGATGGTATAATGAATGATGCCCTTGTGTTGGCCAAGAACCTTACCGTTCATGTCCACAAAGTCACCAGGCTTGTTGTCGGATTCATCAAAGAGAACTGTGTAGTCACCGCATTCCAAAAAATCCTGGCTTTCTTTCTTGGTGGCAAAATCCACCCAGCCGATTTCTGCAGCCAAAGCCTTCACGTCGGTCTTCTTCATTCCACCCAGAGGGAAGATCACGGTAGACAGCTGTTCTGCTGTCAAACGGGAAAGGAAGTAGGTCTGATCCTTGGAATCGTCCAAGGCAGCATAAAGGAAAGGTTCCTTGGGATTCTTGAATTCTATGCGGGCATAGTGACCAGTAGCAAAATAATCAAATTCCACTCCCATGCGGCGGGTAGCTGAATGCAAGGCGCCAAATTTAATATTCTGATTGCAGCGGACGCAAGGATTGGGGGTACGACCAGCACGGTACTCCGCACGGAAATAATCCAAAACCTGACGTTTGTATTCTTCAGTCACAGAAACAGTATAATGCGGTATGCCAAGGCGTTCTGCCACAGTCTTCGCCTGGGCGATATTTTCATCTTCACCAGGACCAAAGCAACCTTCACGACCTTCCACATGGGGCATGTTCTTGATAGAGCCATCCCACGTGGCCATGGTTACGCCAATGACTTCGTAGCCCTGTTTTTTCAGAAGATAAGCAGAAAGAGCAGAGTCAACACCACCGGAAAGGCCTACGGCCACACGTTTCTTAGAGGATTCCATATTCACACCTAAAATACAGATTCTTAATTACAAACATTCAATAAAAACGCCAGAAAGTTTATTGAGCTTTCTGACGTCTTCTCACTCTGAAATTTTTATAAAGTGCATTGGGCAAGGTTCACTGGGCAGCAAATGAGACCACGCAGCCCCGCAACACTTTTTTAATTTTCGAAAATTTTTCGCGATTTAATTCGGCGAACTTATTCAGCGAACAGTGCGGTAGAAAGGTAGCGGTCGCCGGTATCCGGGAGCAGGGCCACAATGGTCTTGCCCTTGTTTTCCGGGCGCTTTGCCAGTTCCTTGGCAGCCCAGAGAGCGGCACCAGAAGAAATGCCCACCAGCACGCCTTCCTTGTGGCCGATTTCGCGACCAGCTTCGAATGCGGCTTCGTTTTCTACTGCGATGATTTCGTCGTAGACCTTGGTGTTCAAGGTGTCAGGAACGAAACCTGCGCCAATGCCCTGGATCTTGTGAGCGCCAGCAACGCCCTTGGAAAGTACCGGAGAGGAAGCGGGTTCCACAGCAACAACCTTCACGTTGGGGTTCTGGGACTTCAGATATTCGCCAACGCCCGTGACGGTACCACCGGTACCCACACCGGCAACAAAGATATCAACCTTACCGTCGGTGTCTTCCCAAATTTCGGGACCGGTAGTGGCGCGGTGAGTAGCCGGGTTTGCGGGATTCACGAACTGGCCAGGAATAAAGCTGTTGGGAATTTCAGCAGCCAGTTCGTTGGCACGGGCGATAGCACCCTTCATGCCCTTGGCGCCTTCGGTAAGAACAAGTTCTGCACCGTAGGCCTTGATAATCTGACGGCGTTCAACGCTCATGGTTTCGGGCATCACGATGATGATGCGGTAGCCGCGGGCTGCAGCAACGGAAGCAAGACCAATGCCAGTGTTACCGGAGGTCGGTTCGATAATCACTGCACCGGGCTTCAGCTTGCCGGACTTTTCAGCGTCATCCAGAATACCCTTGGCGATACGGTCCTTCACGGAGCCAGCGGGGTTGAAATATTCAAGCTTTGCCAGAACCTTCGCACCCAAGTTGTTTGCGGCTTCGATGTGAGTGAGTTCCAGGAGGGGGGTGTGACCAATCAACTGATCTGCAGAAGTATAAATTTTAGACATGTTTTTTCTCCAAAAAAAGTTTTGAGGGCGGCGCTTCGCGCCTTTCAGGTTTGAGGTCGTTCGCTTCGCTCACTTTGAGGTATGTCAATTACATTCTAATCGCTAACAAAGCCTCTAGGTGCGTAAGCACCGACCTGACACCTCAAAGCGAAGCGACCTCACACCCGTTATTAAACAGCGGCCAAAGCCTGTTCCAAGTCGGCGATGATGTCATCGATGTGTTCGGTACCGATGGAGAGGCGGATGGTGGACGGCGTAATGTGCTGTTCCTTAAATTCTTCTTCGTTCAGTTCGGAATGAGTGGTGGTGTACGGATGAATCACCAGGCTCTTCACGTCGGCAACGTTTGCCAATAGGCTGAAGATCTTCAGGCTATCAATGAACTTCCAGGCTTCGGCCTGACCGCCCTTGATTTCGAAAGTAAAGATGGAGGCGCCACCCTTGGGGAAATACTTCTTGAAGTTCTCATGGTCCGGATGAGACGGCAGGCTGGGGTGGCTAACGGAAGCAACCTTGGGGTGCTTGGAAAGGAATTCCACAACCTTCTTGGTATTTTCCACATGGCGTTCGATACGCAGGGACAAAGTTTCAGTACCCTGGATGAGAGCCCATGCAGCAAACGGGGAAATTGCAGCGCCCTGGTCGCGGAGGAGAATAGCGCGGATGTATGTGACAAAGGCTGCGCCCGGAACTGCATCGGCAAAGCTTACACCGTGGTAGCTAACGTTGGGGTTAGCGATGGTGGGGAACTTGCCGGACTTCCAGTTGGTCTTGCCAGATTCAATGATGATACCGCCGAGAGTTGTACCATGACCGCCGATGAACTTGGTAGCGGAATGAACAACTACGTCTGCGCCGTGTTCAATGGGGCGGAACAGGAACGGAGTACCGAAGGTGTTGTCAACGATAACAGCGAGGCCGTGCTTGTGACCCAGTTCGATAAGAGCGTCAATATCGGAAACGTCAGAGTTCGGGTTGCCGAGAGTTTCCAGGTAAAGGATCTTGGTGTTTTCCTTGATGGCGGCTTCAACTTCAGCGAGGTTGTGAGTGTCAACGAAAGAAGTGCTTACGCCGAAAGGTGCCAAGGTGTGCTTCAGCAAGTTGTAGGAGCCACCGTAAATGGTCTTCTGGGCAACCACGTGATCGCCAGCCTGAGCGAGAGCTTCAATGGCATAAGTAATGGCAGCGGCGCCAGATGCAACGGCGAGAGCTGCGGAACCACCTTCCAAAGCAGCGATACGCTGTTCGAAAACGCCCTGGGTGGAGTTTGTCAAGCGACCGTAAATGTTACCGGCATCGCGAAGGCCGAAACGGTCGGCGGCATGCTGGGAGTTGTGGAAAACGTAAGAGGTGGTTGCGTAAATAGGAACTGCGCGAGAATCGGTTGCGGGGTCTGCGGATTCCTGGCCAACGTGGAGCTGAAGAGTTTCGAAGTGAAGATTCTGAGACATGATTTAATTCCTTATGAGGTGTGAGGTTTTGAGGTCGCTTCGCTTTGAGGTATGAGGTTTTGCGAAGTCACCTCTTTTTGCGTTTCTCTCTTGCGTCATCCTCGACCTGATCGAGGATCTAGCATTTTGTGTTTTTGTGAGCATTTCGCTCGGGCTTTGGTTTAATGCGTTAGCCTCGCATTCGGAATCCGGCTCGACATCGCCGGTCATTTCTCAGGTAAGTTTTAAAATCCATTTTTATTTCTCCGTACAAAATTTTTCGACCTGTTTCCTACCATTTTTGTAGGTCTTTCAAACCAACGGCTATAATGTAAAACCTTTTTCCTATAATCCCAATAGGTTTAGTAGGAAAATTACCAACTTTTTTCATAAAATTCGCTTTTCTATAGAAAATTCCTATAACAAAGCTGCAATTTTTATAATAACAACAGATAACGGGGGCTCAAATAACATTTTTTCAGCACAAAACTTATATTTCAACCTGTATTTTAGGAGGACAACACCATGTTCAAGAAAATTTCTGCGCTTTCCGCAGTAGGATTCGCCTTTTTCGCCATGAGCGGCTGCTCCGACGATAACAGCACCGCTCCCGAAAACCCATCCGGCAATACCGTAGTCTCCTGTACCGCCAAGAAGACCTCTAGCAACACCGTGGAAATGGTCCTAAACATTCCAGGAATTTCTTCAGGCACCATCACCACAACCATCGACGGCGACAAAGCCATCCAGGAAATTTACAGCATCTACAGTTCAAGCGTCCCCGAATCCGTCTTCCAAAAAGAATGTGAAGAAAACAAGCGGGAAGCCGAGGAAGAACACGACAACGCCACGGTCACCTGCAAAGACAGAACCCTTAAAATTACAAGCGAAGAAGACGCTGAAGGCATCACCATAGACAGGCTCCTCGAAAGCAGCAAAAAAGAATGCGCCAACTTCGAAAACATGTACAAAGACAAGGTCTTTGACTTCGATGAAGATGACGACGATGACGACGACAATAGCCCGATTTTCACCGATCCTTCCACTCCCAGCGATAACGACGGCAATCCCATCGCAAGCAACGGTCCCGTCGGCTGCATGGTCTTAAACGATGTGGAAAACGAATTCCATGTCAGAGCAGAGGCCCGCGATTCCATAACCATCGAGACGACCGACCGCTTCTCAAACGATTCCATTTACTCAACGAATATTTTCACCTTTGGGCCAAAAGTTTCCCAAAGCGAAATAGACTACTTTTGCGAAGACTACAGGACGGTAGAAATCTATGATTCTAACGCCAGAGTCTCTTGCGACGGCAACACCATTACCTTTTCCTACATCGAAACCGACCCCTACTCCAACTTTAAGCAATCAAAGGATGATGCAATCGCCGAATGCAACCTGATTCAGCAAAAGGGATCCTTCAATACAGAAGACACCGGCGACACTCCGCTTCCTGAGGGCGACGGTTCCGACAACAGCAAAGGCAAGGCCACTTGCAAAATCAGCAAGAATTCCGACACCGAATTTGAAATGACTGTCTCCGACGCAGACACCGCCACTATGTCCATTTCCGTGGCATACATCGATGGCATCCTGGAAGAAAGCACCACCACGGTATTCAATGAAAACCTGCCCCAGAGTTTCATTGATCAGGAATGTGCTGAAGCCAGGGAAGAAGCTCTCGAAGACGATGACGGAACTGTCGTCACCTGCGAAGGAAACACCGTTTCCCAAAGTTTCATGGAGGAATATCCCTTCAATCCCATACCCTTCGTTAGAAACAAACTTGTTGCGATGTGCAACGACATCCAGGAAACCGGAATCATCCCCGACGACAAATTATAACGACTCATGTTCTACACCCATTTTATCCGCATCTCCCTCGCTACAGCAAGCCTTGTGGCTTGTACGACCGATAACTCCGCTAGCCAGCCGACTTACGATTCCAGCAACGACTACATACCGGACTTATCCCAAAACTCATGTAAGATCGAAACAATCGGTGATTCCAAAATTTCTATAACCGAAGTCTATCAGGGATCAGTGTACAGTTCCATCGTTTACGACGTCACTCCCTCTGCAGTACTCATAACGCAGGACATTTACATTACACCGCTCGCCACCAACAGCCAGTTCCAGGATTACTGCGACGAGTTTGCGGAATCCGGAGATTACGACACATTCACCTGCTCCGGCCGACACCTTTCATACGAGTACAAATACGAAGTAACGTCATCCGTAAACTTGATCCGGACCAATCTTGAAAAAAACTGCGAAACGTTCTACAAAGAAAATCCCGTTATCGAACCAAACGAGCCTGTAGAATTCCCCACCAACAAAAATTCCTGCTTCATCACAAGAAACACCGATACCGATTTCAAGATGGAAGCAAACATCATTGGCATACAAAAAAACACGACTACCATAAAGTATGACGGTGAAACAATTCAGTTAATCCAAACCATACAATTCGATCCGGCCACACCAGCCGACACAATCAGTTCCGTTTGCGAAGAAAATATGGAAATCGGCAGTACAGACGATTACGACGTCACCTGCGGCGAAGACTTTGTACGTATTTACTACAGTGCAACAGTATCAACCACCACCAAAGACGAAATTGTCAATTCATACCTGAACGACTGCAAGGAATTTGACCGATTAGGGTATGCCGCATCCGCCATGCTCTATAGCTCCACCAAACAAAATTTGAGGTAGCAACATGCTAAAAAAAATTATTCCCATTTCAGCCATGGCTCTGTTGGTCATCACAGGTTGTTCATCAGATAGCAGTTCAAGTTCTAACGGTTCCGGTGAAAAAATCGGCTGCTCCGTCAAACAGACCTCCGAAAATTCCATGGTCATGACGTTCTTCGTATCGAACGCCTTTACAGCGAACATCACGACCACATTGAACGGAGACAAGGCAAACATAGAATACGTCACCGAATATTCCAGCTGGGTTCCCATGGAGGAAATCGCCAACATATGCAACGAAAACCAGCAGGAAGCCAACGAAAACCCCGGTGAATCTACAGTCATCTGTTCAGGACGTAACATCACAATTAAAGCTGTAGAAGACGCCGGTAGAAACTCCTTAGAAGATTTGATTCTTGACGCCAAGGGGGAATGCGAATCTTTCTACAAGGAGTATAGCGAGGCCTCCACCCCAGAAGATGACGAAGAAGACGGCGACAAAAACGAAGATAAAAATGAGTCCGGGAGCAGCGAACAAAACAGTTCCGGCAATTCCTCGACGAATCCAGCCGACAACGACAAAGGTCCCCTATTCCCTTCTTCACAAAACAACAAGCCCAGTTGCAACGTAGCCTCGATGGCCGATTCCTCCTTCGGCATCGACATATATGGCCCCATGGGATTCTCCTCCCAGTATATGGAATTTGCCGGTGATACCGCAATCATAACCATACTTATAAACTATGACTATTCCGTATCACAGGAACACATCGGCACAACCTGTACCGAACTGAGCGCAGACCCCAACGCAATTGAATACGAATCAAACTGCAATGGTAACCTCATTGTCGCACAAGGCAGCTATCCCCGTAACGAGTTCAGTTCCCGAGAGGAACTGATCGCCGAAATGCGAGAAATCTGCAATGAAATAGACCGTACAGAGACAGTCCCCGAATACTTTTTCTAACAAGGCATCTTGATTAAAATAGAACAGCCTGCTCCTCAAAAGAGCAGGCTTATTTATTAGTCTTATTTGTTTGCGGCTTTGCTTTTTGGTTACAGCCCACAACTCCAGACCTTGTCATCGGGAACCTTTCCATCGGTTCCTTCGACGCCCCTGACAAACTGGTCCAGCTTTACACTTTCAAGATAGCCGCGGATCATGGAATCCAGTTCCTTCCACACAGGAAGCGTCACGCAGAAATCCGCACGGTCGCAAGAATTTATCTCGTCATCCAGGCAGGCCACAGGGGCCACCGAGGTTTCGGTCTTGGAAAGGATATCCCAGACGCTACATTCCGCAGGATTACATTTCAGCTTATACCCGCCACCCTTTCCGCGGGCGCCTTCCAGAAGTTTTCCACGGACCAAGGTTCCCAAAATTCCTTCCAGGTACTTCTCGGAAATTTGCTGTCGGGAAGAAAGTTCCTGCAGTTTCACATAATTTTCGCGGCCATTCCTGGCCAAGTCAATCATGACTCGAAGAGCGTAGCGACCTTTTGTAGAAATCCTCATAAATAACCTCATCCCAAATAATAAAAAAAGGAAACGCCCCACAGAGCATTTCCCTTGAAAACTATAGGATTTGTAGGGTATTAATCCTGTCCCAGATATTCCACGGCAAAGATCAGCGTAGAACCGCCAGGAATGGGACCTGCTCCGCGGCTGCCATAGCCCAGTCCAGGAGGCACGATCAAGATGCGCCTTTCGCCGGGAAGCATGCCCTGCACGCCCAGTTCCCAACCGCGAATCACGCGACCGCCGCCCAAGGGGAAGCTAAACACCTGGCCACGATCACGGGAGCTATCGAACTTGTAACCGTTGGTAAGCCAGCCGGTATAATGGACGTGGGCATTCTGACCCTTCTGGGCAGGTTCAGCCCCTTCTTCGCCCTGCTTGATTACCGCATAACGCAGGCCTTCGGGACCATTTTCGAAAGTGAGCGTCGTGGTATCCGGGAAGAAGTCCATGGATTCAGCCAAGGATTCATCAATTTCAGAAGAGACCAGTTCCACCTTAAAGATCAGCGTGGAGTTGGAAGGAATCATGGAGTAAGCTGTTGCGCCATAGCCCATGTTCGGGGAAACCCTGAACCAGCGGACGCCACCTTCACGCATACCATCCAGACCAATTTCCCAACCCTTGATCATCTTGCCTGCGCCAAGTACAACCTGCAGGGGCTTGCCGAGATCCTTGGAACTGCCGAACTTACGACCAGAAAGGAGCCAGCCAGTATAATGGGTCTTCAGGACGGAACCGATTGCGGTAGGCTTACCGGAGCCCACCTTTTCGTCATAAATCTTCAAGCCCTTGCCTGCTTCACGCCACTTGAGACCTTCTACATTCTTGGGGAACACATCCGGTTCCATGGGCTTTTCGGCACCCACCAGTTCCACCTCGAAATACAGGTCGGAATAGGCGGGAATGCCTTCCAGGGAATTTTCGCCGTAGGCCATCTGATAAGGGACATACATCTTGCGGATTTCGCCAACCTTCATGCCCACAAGGCCCTTTTCCCAGCCCTGAATGACCATGCCCATGCCAAGGGTAAATTCCAGCGGTTCGCCCTGTTCGTAGGAGTTGGCAAAAGGCTGCTGACCTTCGGACTCGGTAGATTCCGCTTCGGAAGCGGTCTCGGTTGCGGCCTCGGCAGAACCTTTCAAAAGTTTGGTCGTGTCAACTTGTGTCACACCAGCCACCTGGGCAGAACCCAGGTCATTGGCCAGGCGAAGGGAATCGGCCAAGCGCAGGGAATCCAAAACCCTATTCTTCTCGGCCAGAATCTTAGCACTGTCCAAATAAAGATAACCCTTATAGTGAACCTTGATCAGCTGACCTGCACGGATTGTATCGCCAGCACCTTCCTTGACGGTTTCCACCTTGAAAGGGATAGCAAGGGCATTACAAACGGCCAAAACAAGAACAGCTGTAAAAATCTTCAATTTCGACATATAATCTCCTATTCCACAAAATAGAAAATGCTAGTTTTTGAGAGTAAGGCAAAAAGTCCAAAACGGAATTAAATATGCTGTCAATCATTATTGTAATCGCAATTATCGTGCTTTCTATCATCCTGGCCGCCATCGGAGCCTATGTGGTTATCCACAGTTCCGACGAAAAGGACGAGGTCAAGCCTGTAATTGACGTTTCCGGCCAATACGCCGTGGTGGTCCGCCCCGCTAGGGAGTCCCTCACTGCAGTCAAGCCCTCTGAAGCCTCCCTCCGCTCCTGGCTCGAGACACAGAACATGAGTCCCGAACAGCGCGAGGCCCTGATCGCCCAGTGGAACGCCACCATGGAAGAAACCATCCGCACCGTGGACGAAGGCGACAAGAATGGCACCGCCACCTACCGCATCGAGCTTGGCCCCAAGGGCAAACAATATTGCAAGTTCGTGAACGAAGAGAATTTTATTACCCGCGAGCAGATCCGCAACCACGCGGAAATCCTGCCGCCCTACGTTTTGGGCTGCGACTGCAGACTCCTGCCGAAGCAGCCCTGGGAAAACCCCAGCAAGTCCGGTTGGAAGGCAGTTGTCCCGTCACACGGAAGCAACTACGACATCCCGGATTGGAGGCAACTTGCGTAAATCCCTACTTTCTGCAATTCTTTTAGCACCGGCGCTGGCTCTTGCCGCAGGTTCTGCAATTATCACCTTGGAAATGCCCGTTGGCGCCCGCCAGCTGGGTATGGGCGAAGCAGGTGCGGCCCTGGCAGATGACGCCGCCGCCATGTATTACAACCCCGCAGGTCTGGCATTCGGCCCCCTGGCCGACGAATGGCGCATGAGCTACCCGGCCGATTCCAAGAATGCCCCCTATTTTACAAGCATGGCTTCCCGCTCCAAGAATGGCTTCTTCAGCAAGAGCGAACTGTGGGCAGGTACTGCCAACGGTATCCTGAAGTTTGACGGCGAACAGTGGGTCGACTATCATTCCATTACCCTGCAGGGCAATGCCAAGGTCCGCGACGCCGTCAAGGTGTACGCCGGTTCCGAACGCGGCCTGGAAGAAAATGTCAGAAAGGTCAAGGAATTCAACGAGATCAAGACTGCCGACGATGAAAAGCACATCGTAGAAGTCAAGATGCCCTGGAACCTGATTGTTAAGGACACCATTACCGCAGTCCTTTACGAAAGCCGTACCGAAAAGCTGTGGGTAGGTACACCCAAGTCCCTTTACCGTTTTGACGGCAAGGCCTGGAAGAGCTACGACAGCGAACTGGGAAACCACCGCGTTACTGCCTTGGTAAGCCAGGGAGCCTCTATCTGGATCGGTACCGACGACGGTCTCTTCGTATACCGTAACGGTCAATTCGAGCAGAAGGGCAAGGTCCTGCCCAGCCAGAAGATTACCGCCCTCGTATGGTCTGAACTCCGCAAGGAACTTTATGTTGCCGCAGAAGGCGCAGGCGTTGCCCGCCTCATTCCCAAGAAGAGCGTCAACGACAAGGACCGCTGGAGCCTGTTCAACGAAGAAGATGGAGTCATGGACAAGAGTCCCACCGCCCTGGCCGTCGACAGTTCGGGCCACGTGTGGGCAGCCCATAAGGGAGGCCTCTCCCATTTCAACCTCCGCAAGTGGGAACAGATTCAGTTCGCCGACAATACCGTCAACGACATCTCCGTCGACCAGAAGGGCGGCATCTGGATTGCCACCGACAAGGGCGTCTGGCGCCACCTGCCGGATTACGCTACCGCCAGCGGCCGCAAGGCAGAACTTGAACGCACCGAAGCCGACGAGGCCGAAGGCAAGCGCGATGACGAATGGGTCCACTACCACTCCGGAAACGGTCTTTCTGTAAACAAGGTCTGGGCAGTTCTTCCCCAGGGTAATGACGTCTGGTTCAGTACCGCAAACGGTATGGAACAATTCAAGGACGCCGACTACCAGCTCACAGCCTTCTATGAAAAGCTTTTGCCGATTCTCAACATTCCCGACCTCTACCACCTTTACGGCGGCATGACCATCCCCCTGAACGACTGGGGTACCATGGGCTTCTTCGTAAACTTCGTTAGCTTCGGTTCTACAGTTGCGTCTGGCGATGTGGACGCTGACGACCTGGTGGCCTACAACAGTTCTGAAATCGTTGGCGGCTTCAGCTACGGTACCCGCTTCCCCGGCGACTGGGGCCTAGGCCTCAGCATCAAGTTCTTCTATTCTGACCTCAGTTCCGGCGCAGGATCCGGATCCGAAGAAGCAACTACCTTCGGTTACGCATTCGACGTGGGCGTCCTCAAGAAGAACCTGATTGTAGACGGTTTGAATTTTGCATTGGTCCTGGCCAACATCGGCCCCAGCGTCTATTACGTCGACAAAACCATCGAAGACCCCATCCCGCTGACCTGGCGCCTGGGCCTCTCCTATGAAATCCTCTCCCTGGCCGACTATAAGTGGGTCGTGGTCGCCGACTACAACCGCGAAGTGGTTTATGACGACAGCAAGGGAAATCCCGAACCGTTCTACGTATCCTGCTGGAAATCCCTGATCAATCCTGAACGCGGTGGCAGCGGCCTGGAAGGAGCCAAGAACTCCTTGATGCAGGGCGTCTTCAACGTAGGTACCGAATTTATTTACGCCAACACCATCGCTTTGCGACTGGGTTACCTCCACGACCAGACCGGTAAGCGCGACGAAGTGGACATGGGCTTCGGCTTCATGCTCTCCGACATGCTGCAATTCGACTTCGCAACCATCAAGGACGTAGGCGAAAGCGACGGCGTCCGCGACGGCCAGATGCGATTCGGCATGGTATTCAAGTTCTAAAAGACGCAAGGGGGCAACCGCCCCCTTTTTCATTCCCCCGAAATAAACCCGAATAAACCAGCGGTCCCTGCTGCGAAACAAACCCCAGAAGCGTAGCGCCTGGGGCTAGAAGTGAGCACAGCACATTTCAGCGGGGGGGGGCCAGGGGGGCAGTAGCCCCCCCCATGCATCATCGTACCCTTTCGAATATTACGAGGGCTCGTTCCTGTGTGCTGTTGGGGATTGTATAGAAGTGCTTTTCCAGCAACTTGTATCCATAGTCTTCGGGATGCAAGGTCTTCAGTTCGTCAGCGGCAGCAGGCCCCTTCATAAAGAACACGCGCCCACCCACCTTCAGGGAGTTCTGTAGACGGGGGAAAGTCTTTTCCATCAGTTCAAAGGCGCGGCTGATAACACCATCCACAGGAATAGTCATGCTGCGGCTAGTCACCTTGTGACCGAACACATCGATATTCTTCAGCCCCATCTTCTCGATGACCATGTTCAAGAAGTTGATGCGGTTCGGGCGCGGTTCGCAAAGAGTCAAGTTGATATTGGGATTCACGATCTTCAGGGGAATACCCGGGAAGCCGGCTCCACTACCCACGTCAATCATACGGGCAGGCCACTTTTCAACAAAGGCGTTGATCAAAGTGCAGTCGGCATAATGACGTTCAACCATGGTTTCAAAAGCATTAAGGCGAGTCAAGTCCTGGTCTTCGTTGTTGGCTCGGAGAAGCTGATGATATTCCCAAATCTGCTTCAAGGTTTCTTCCTGCAGTTCCACACCATAATAATGCAAAAGCTTGTCGAGGCCAGCCAGAGACGGCGTAACACGCTTTCCGTTAAACAGCGGAAACTCGGTGCGGGGAGCTTTCATGTGAGGCACAAAGGCACTGCCCAAGGCATCGGCGCCACGAGCAGGCATACGAGAAGGAGCTTTACCCCAGGAACCCTTTGCGGGCTTTTTAGACCAGTTAGAATTTGCCATGAACCCAAAATTAGAAATCCCCAAAAGAAAAAAGAACCCCCAAAAGTGATGTTTCGGCAATTCGTGCGTGTATATAGGTATGAACAATTTTTTCTTGGTATATATTCGCAAAATAACAACCGCATTCTGTTTATTCTCGGGCTTCGCCCTCGCCCTTGATGAGGCCGCGGTTTTCAAGTGGTGGGACGACGGGCTAATTTCCGCAGAGGAAGCAACCGAAATGCTGAACCTGCTGGAAGAAGGCAATCAGGAAGAAGCCTGCCTGCTGGCCGAAACCTATTCACTGGAAGACTGCCAGCCCCAACAAGAACCCACCGTTTCTCAGAACTCCGCAAAATCCCAGCGCCCGCCCCTAACGCCCCACGGTTACATCCTCTGGAAAGGCAGAACCGATTCTCTGGGGCATCTGGAAAGTTCCCGACTTTCGCTTCAAGTGGATTTTTACCGCTACCGCCTGCGCCTGGGAACGCAGGAACTTCTGAGCTACCGAAACGAAGGCAGCGAGGCCCACTTCGGGCAAATTTCAACGCGGGAAATCCACAGCTATATTCCGCTGGACACCTTATGGGGCACAACGTTTACATACCCTCTAGGAAACCTTACGCTGGGCGGAACGTTAGACACGGCCCTAAACCTGGAAGCCCGCCTAGGCTACCGAAAACAGGCCGATATTTTCTGCTGGACCCATCCCGAAAGCAACTCCTGCGGAATCCAGGCAAGAACCTCCTGGGGCACCGTCGCAGGCTGGTGGCAACACGGCCAATCCCTCCCCCTGATTAAGATGCAGTTACAGCGGAACGAAAAAATTTCAACAAGCCGAAGTTCCGCCAAAAACAAAAATGCAGAAATCATCAGCTGGAAAATTTCAGCCTACATTCACGGAGACAGCGTCCCGGATCAGTCCCACCTCAGTTCCAGCATTCTAAACAGCATGTTCTGGTATTCCCAGAATATCGCCTACACCGACGCAAGCCCATGGCGCAACCGAATCTCCACAAACATCCGCGTCACCACCCCACTGCCAAACGACAGCGCCCTGCAGCAAACCACCGCCCGCATAAAAGTACAGCTGGACTACGGCCCCCAACAACTCCGCGGAACCGCAAGCGCCACCTGCCTAGACGCCGCCGAAAACTGTCGCAAGGACGACCTGAAATTGCAAGGGGTTTCGCTGCTTTCCCACAGCGATTCCCAAACAAAAAACGGACTCTCCCTGCAAGGCAGCGTCAAGACGACCTATACCCGAAACGAAGGGCTGAACACTCCCCGACTAGAGACGGGCCTCTCCTACGGCACCAACAGTCTCAATAAAGCTAGCGTTTCCCTTGTGCTTCCCCAATCCAATCCTCAAAAAAACATCCAGATCCGCACCCAGTCCGATGTGGGAACAGACCAAATCCAAATATCCATCGCCGCCACCTTCAAAAAAAAGGCAAGAGCCCCCTTCCACCCCGCCCACGCCTATCTGCAACTAAAAGGGCTTTTTTAGCCAGGAATCGCCTAAAGGTAACGTTCTGTATACAAGCTGTATACTCGAGTATACAAGAAAATTTCACTTTTTTTTTCTGCACACCCAAGATTATCTATCTTTGGGATACCCAAACACTCCCTGAGCCCGCTAGGTTACCTCCTTTACCTCGCGGGCTCTTTCTTTTTGTGGGTATTCGGGACTCCAGCGCAAATTGTTAAATTTTACGTTATGATGATTGCAGCAATTATTGGAGCCGTCGCCTTCGCTCCTTCTATCGGGTTGAATATCGCCCTGGCTCTGGGGGCCCCCCTAGGTGCATACGCCATGAGCGGACGCCACCGCGTCGTTCCCAAGGAAGTACGCAAGGCATTCGTTGTTCCCATCATCATGCAGTTCGTGGCCCTGTGGTTTCTGCTTACCGCCGGTGCCGTGTTGCCCGATGCCGCAAACCAGTTGCTGCCCGCCATCATCACCAAGATTTTCGCGTTCTTTTTCGCCTTGTACCTGACGTTCTATGCCGCCACGGTTTTGTTCAGTGCCAGCCACAAGGAAAAGACCGTCATGGGATTTTTCGCCGTCGTCAGCACATTCTGTTTTTGGGCCACCGCATTCGGAACCTTGAACTATGACTGATTTCGCAGAAAACGTCGGCAAGGCCAGCCCGAAACCGCCCAAGCACAACATCCAACGAGATCTGGAGTACATCCTCCGCGGATTGGAAAAGCGTAAAGAAGTTCCCACTTTGCTGTTGCACGCCTGCTGCGCTCCCTGCAGCAGCCATTCCATCGAGTACTTGTCCCAGTATTTCCGCATCACGGTTTTCTATTACAATCCCAACATCGCCCCCGACGAGGAATACCGTCACCGCGTCGCAGAAATCAAGCGCTTCGTTGCAGAATTCCCCACCAAGCATCCGGTAACGCTGATCGAGGGCGAGTACGTCCCGAAGAAATTCTACGACGCAGTCCGCGGGCTGGAAAAGGAACCCGAAGGCGGCAAGCGCTGTCGCAAATGTTTCGAATTGCGTCTTTCGGAATCCGCAAGAATCGCAAAGGAACTGGACTGCGAATACGTCACCACAACTCTTACCATCAGCCCCATGAAAGACGCACAACTGCTGAACGAAATTATGCAGGAACAGTGCGAAATTTACGGCGTCAAGCGGCTGCCCACCGACCTGAAAAAGAAAGGTGGATTCAAGCGTTCCACCGAACTTTCGGAACAGTACCATCTTTACCGTCAGAACTTCTGCGGCTGCGTCTATTCCCAGCGGGAAGCTCAAGAACGTGAAGCACGCGCCGCCGCTAAAGCGATTGCAACAAAGGCTACCGAAACCGAGGCTATGGAAAACAGCACCGGCATCTAAGCAGCAACCGCCATCGCAAACGAAGACTGCGCCGCCGCAAAAAATGCAGAAAGCAACGCAGAACTCTAAAGCGATTTCAGCAACGCCACCAGGCTGAAAATATCCCAGGGGTTTTCATCCACACATTCGCAGGGCACATGCGTCGCCGGCAAGATGTAGCTTAAGGTTGTCTGCGGCGCCCCAAAGCAGCGCTTATCCCTTATGAGGATTTCGCGGGGAGCAGGCACCAGACCCGAGGACGTTTCACGATAGTCAATGGCGTTGTGAACCTTGTTCCCGCAGGAAACGCAAATCCCGCTAATGGAATGAACCCCCGAAAGTACAGATCCGCAACACCAGTAATTATGAACGTCGCCACCGCAGTGGGGGCAGCCATGATGGGCAACACCAAAGCAGTACTTGTAGTAGTTCAGAAGTTCACCGAGGCAAATGTACCTGCCCCCAAACCAGCAGTAGCTAAAGCCCACGTTGCTAAACTGCAGGGAGGCAAACTCCCGATACTTCATCACAAAATCCTTATGCTTCAGAATCAGCGGCAGGTTGTGCAAAAAACATTCCGCCCCATGATCACGGCCTAAGGCAGCAGACATTTTCTTGCGCAGTTCATGCTGGGCGAGAGCTTCGGCCAGTTCTTTTTCGCCAATATCCAGTGTTGCGTAAACAAAGGAACGCAAACGCCTGGGGACAATTCCATTTTCCGCCATATGGCAAAATTTTGCCAGCAGGCTGGATTCCGTTTCCTTGAGTTTTACATTCCGGCTTTCGCAGCGGCGCTTGTACATTTCCAGAAGATCGCCGGGAACATAGCCCTTTGCAGCCATTCTTTCACGAATAATTCGTGCCAATTCAATGGCGGAATCCACATGGAAACCGTCACAGAACTTCTTTACAATTTGAGAATGAGAATTGGGTCCGTTCTTCGGACTAAAATCAAAAGACAAAGCCATAAGGCCTCCTCGTTTAGCTGTTTATTTATCCGCCCGCAAGTAAGGTTAAATCGGCGGTTCATTAGTTATATCGAATAATCTACAAAAATTGTCAATTAAAGCCAGTAACTGACGCCGGCAAAGCCAGACCAATAACGTTTATCAAAGTTTTCTCCATGAACGCCAACCGAGCCCAGTCTTACTCTCCAATGATCATTTAAGCGGTAGCTAGCCGAAGCATATAGGGTGTAGACTCTAGGCGAAAAAGGCACGTCTTCAAGTTCCATATCCCCTTCATAGGTGCTTGCAGAAATCTCAAGGCCAAAGTCTCCCAGATAAGCGCCAGCATAGCCACCATATATAACGGAGGTTCCGTTGTTGGAATGATGGCTATATTCCTTAACCTCGTTAAAGAATAGCATAGAGGTGACAGTCATATCCCCTTCACAGTCGTAGTCGCGATGGTTCATCCACACACCGCCAGAAAACCCGATTTCAAAATGGCTTGTATTCAACCCGAGAGACGCAAACGTATATAAGCCATTGTTGATGCCAACTCCCGTATTGACCATGAATATGTTTTTCTTGAGCGCCAATTCCGCAGCAGCATTTACGATTCCATATTCAAGACTGTATGCAAAATCAACACTACGGCCATTGTGGTAAACATCATCCACCTCCATTTTCTTTGAAGGTCCCGCATTCAAGCCACCAGAAAGACGGACTTGATAGTCAGACGTCATGTGTTCACCTGCACCACGCATTTCAGGAGCAGGATTCACTTCCATCCGTATCTTGGAAATTCTAGGATCGCCTTCCGTGACGCAGCCATTCAATAAGAAAGCGGAAACAATAAGAATCAAACTAATTATGCGAAATTTCATACAACCTCACTAACCTTACGAGATCAAAATAACAACGTCTAGCGGGATACCATTTGCTCAAGGCACTGAGAAAAGGATTTCTCTTCATCAATGATGTACGCCATAGAAACAAGGCCATTATCGTCAAGATAAACCATATTTTCCACACTGCACTGTTCTTGAGAAATCTGTTCAATTTGAGCCTTTCTCCCGGAGCAAACCATATCGCCAAACTTTACGGTCACAGAAACATCCTGCCACAGCATATGGGCATGATTCAAGGTAATTTCATAAGTCTTTCCATTGATCGTAACAGTTTCGCTGGTATTTGTGTGGTTTACAATGGTAACGCCGTTTTCCAGTTCATCTTCCGGTTCATAGAATTCTTCTTCAAAAGTCAATGATCCCGAACCACTTGCAAGAAGGCTGTGGAGGCGTGCGAAGAATTCCGAATTCATGTAGTCGTAATCCGGATTCATATCGTAGGCGAAGGTTATTTTTTCCTTTTCAAACTTGACATAAACATTCACATACGAATCACCCACCATTTTCCAAACGCCATCGAGCTGTCCAGAAGTACCGCCAATCAATACATCTGTAGAACCAAGGATATCATGGATAAAGAGCGTATCTCCACTAAAATTGTACTGTGCCGTGTCCTGACGGTTGCTATACCAACCATCAACCCACTTCACTCCCTCACCTTCTTTGAGACAACGACCTTCCAAGCCAAAATCCCAAACTAGAGTTCCAGCATTTGTTCCAGAGGGTTCTGCACTATAGTAAACCGGCATAAAATCATGGGCTGCGCTAAATTCCTTCGCAAACTTTGAGGAGGAACTTTCTGTCGTAGCGGATTCACCAGCGGCGATCAGCTGATTCACGCATTCCCCAAATTCCTTTTCATTTCCCCAAGAGTAACGAGTCATGACATCAGGAGTTGCATCCGAATAATGCAAGCCATCCGCATTTTCCGCCTTGCATACTGCAGGAGTTACATTCAAGGTGCTAAAATATTCCAGGTGACATTTTGCAGCGCCATTAGAAAGAGTCAACGATAAATAATCATCAAAGGAATGAACAGAATCTATTTTCAGTTCATAGGTCACACCCTTATAAGTAAAGGTTTCGCTTCGATTATCCTGCTTAAGAATCGCCACTCCGTAGCGACCAGGATCAACGGCGCGTTCATCGTAAATGAGATCCGCATAAATATCCATACTGGAATCTTCAAGACCTTCAAAAAACATCCACATAAAGAGGGATTGCATATAGTTGAAGTTCTCTTTTTCCAGCACACGGATTTCAATGGAACCTTCGCCAAAATTCCAGTACACGGTATAGGCAGAACGACTTAATTGCAGCCAGATTCCCTGAAGCTTTCCAAGCTCGCCGCCAACGAATTTAAGAACCGTAACATTGCCATAATAATCTGGTTCTTCATTCAAGGCGGTAAGAGTCAAAGTGTCGCCTGCAAAGCTATAGCGGAACAGGCCCCCAGCAAATTGAGTTACACGGTTCAGGTCGTCGACCCACTGGTAAGTTTCGCCCTGCTTGACACAGCCCGATTCCTGAACAAGACTGATGGAAATAACGCCTGTCGCAGAAGATTCGGAATGTTCCGTTATTTCATAGGAACCCAAAGCATACTGGCGGGCCATGGCAAATTCCTTCTGCAGATTTACGCCCGAGTCATCTGTAGTTCCTGCCACAGGTGGATCCGAGGTAAAACCGGAACAGCCGCAAAGAATGAGGACCGTCGAAAACACAATCCCAAGAATTTTATTAAGCAAATTACTTCTCATCCTTCTCCTCCAATTTCCGAGTCAGGGGAAACATCTGTAAATTGATTCGATAAACCCGATCGTAGTCCTTGACTTCCGACACGATGGATTCAATTTTCTTGCGGAATTCCGCCATTTCCTTTGCCACCCGCTCATAAGCGGTGCGGTCAAGCCCCATAGTTATTCCCGACAAGTTACGCTCCGATCCGTCGAACTCATCCAGGGCATCAGCGGCCAAACGGGCGAACTGCTTTTGCATGGAGCGCACAGCCACATTGATGGCTGCCTTGTGATCCGCATTGTCAGCAGGATTGATACCTACGTCCGTCTGAACGTACGACACCTCCCCCGCACTTTCAATCTTTTTCAGCAGTCCCATCTGGACCATTTGATCCAAAGAATAACGTACATCGGCAGCAGGCACAGAGGGGCATAGCATGCGGGCCATTTCAAGGGGCCTTGCCCCCGGCATAATGGGAGCAAGTTCACGCAACGTAGGGTTAATCCAGCTGGAAAAATAGGAGTACGCCTCGCTACCTAAAATACGGACCTTATTGGCATCAGCCAAACGGCACATTTCGCCATAGGCCGCTTGTTTTTCTTCGTTTGTCTGGGCGTCGCAAAATTCCACCATGCAGCAAAAGTATTCCACCTGGAAACCGCTCAGCCCCATAGCCTTAGCAACACATTCCGCACCAGCCTTACGCAAGCGGGTCTTGCCATCACACACCAGTTTCAAATATCCCGACGAAGCAAAACCGGAGAGCCTGGAAAATTCACGCCACGTAAAAGCGGAAGTTCTCTTACGCTCTTCGTAGAACTCCCGCATATAGCTGCGATAATCAAGATATTCAACAATAGGTTTCATCTAGAACCAATAACCTACACCCAGCTGAAGTTTTAACAATTTATAATAAGAGCCGTAGGGTTCGGAATAATCCATAAAATCAAACACAACATTTCCATCACCATCAAATTCTTGTACTGGGATAAAGTAACTATCCGCAAACTTGTCTGCATCAATTAAATCGTTCACGCGGAAAAGCACACGAAAATCAATGAACAGGCCCGATTTAAATTGATGCCCAACACCCATAGCAACATTCACCCCAAAGCGGCTTTCCTCATCGCGATTTCGGTAAGATTCATCCCTCCACCCATCATCCTCATTTTCGATTGTCCCAAGCAACAGCTCAAATACAACGCCCACTTCAAGAAACAGAATGCGAGGAATCCTCCACTGTAAAAGCACGGGAACATTCAGCAAGAAAGCTTGATTATATTCCCAATGTCTTCTACCACAGTAAAAACTTCCTTCACATTTGTCATAAGCGTCCTGCTCTTCCCCGACATCGTAATCAAGAACATCTCCCGCAAGAGCTTCTATATAAACAAAGAAAATCCTATAGTCCAGGCCCACACCGGAATGCAGGTAAAGATTTTCCGTCAGGCCATAGGCCACATCGAAGGACAGCGACCCCCAGGGACCACCATTGGAAGGATAATAATCCTTTTCAGAATCCGTGATGACATACATGAGACCTGCGCCAAAGCGGGTCCCAAATTCCAGCTTGTCGAAACTACTTGATGAGTTGCTTGCCTCAGCCCAGGCCCCCAATGGCATAAGCAAGGCAAATATGAATGCGACCATACTCCGCATGAAAATATCCTAATCCTTATTCCCTATAAGCAATGGCCCTTGTGTAAAACAAGCTACCTCCAGGAACTAAAATTTTTGCTGAGGTAAACTTCGCCGGAATGGTTGTATTTACTTCGGCAACACAAGAGCAATCCGGATAAATATCGGAAGCGTATTCATCATTAACAAATAAAGTATCTCCACTCATGTGGGCCTTTAACGTAAAATCCATTCCGCATCGAGTCGCAAAAGAGAATGATGCAGAAGCAGATCCGTCAGGGTTCATTTTGAAATAGACTGTATCCATTTCAGTTACAGGCGAAGCATAAATATCAACGTCATCATATTCCTGCACATCGTCTGAAGTTCCATCTGCAAGTTCCTTGTACAGCAAATCATGTTTGCAACGGTCTGCAACGCTGAACGAAAGAGAATTCCATGTAGATTCCGAATCAGAACAGGCACAAAGCAATATCAAGGCGACGCCAGCAGCAAGCCTCGCAAAAAAATATTTCTTAAACACAAGATCCTCCTAACCTCCAAAAATTTATAAGGATGCGTTCGTCCCACATCGCAAAAAATAAATTATACAAAAGCACTCAACAACACTTTCAAGAAACAAAAATCAATGTTTTTGTAAAATTTCAACCCATTTTTCAGTATTTCCATATTTTTATAGAAATCCATGAAACATTGTGTTTCATGAAGGCGCATTTTACGCACATTAAAAAAGCCCCGCATTTTTGCGAGGCATTTTGCTTAGCAATGTCTGTGGCGACTTTAGCCACACTGCTGACAAGGGCAACTTCAAAGAATCTATTTCTCGTAACCCACAGCGTGGTTCAGCAGAGGAATCTGCTTTTCGGAAAGGCCAAGAAGTTTCTGGAGGCCAGCCTTGTCCATGGAGGCACGGACACGAGTATCGATCTTTGCGCCAGCGCAATAGATGCTAATGTTTTCAGAAACGAGGCCTGCATCTGCGGCACCCATCAGAATACGATCAGCTTCGGGACCGCGATCGAACTTGGAAACATCAGTCACCAGCAAGATGATGACCGGAGTCTTCATACGTTCGGTGAAGAGGGCGCGGTTGTCACCTTCCACCACAAGGTTCATAGCATGGGCCTTCGGGTCATACTTGTAAGCAGCCTGGGTGGTGAAAACATAAAGATCCACATCCTGCTTGTTCAGCGCAGAAGGTGCTGTGCGGTGACCCGTTTCAGGACGGTTAATGCCGTTGGCTGCCCACAGGATATTTCCGATTTCCTTATAGGAAACAACCTTCTCGGTGAAGCCCTGTGCAGACTTGCGATTCTGCAAGGCGTCCATGACATCAGCCTTCAATGCCTTGGGCGGAGCGTCAAACTTGATGGTCTTTGCAAGTTCCGGCTTTGCGGTGGCAAAAGCAAAAGTGCAGCAAGCCAATGCGAGGGCGAGAAATGTTTTCAATTTCATGTTTACTCCTATTTAATCATCCACAAGGTAGTAAAAATTTTAGCTCCAATAGACGACACCATATTTGCCAAGGACCAAAGCAAAACTTTGCTGCATTTCTCAAACTCCAACAACTTGTTGGAGTTTTGCAAGATACCATATCCAAATTTTTATATATTGAAGAACATGAGTGAAAGCACCCAGATTATCTATATGCAGACAAGGCTCGTTCGGCTGATGTCCGAAGAAACGGGAGCGTCCATTGCTGCAGTAGCAACCCAGTTCAAGGAACAGGGTGTTTTTCACTATATCAAGCGAATGTGGGACTTGTTCCATATTGAAGGCGACCAGGCGGTTCTTGAAGACATAAGGCAATACCTCAAGTCAAAGGGCGTGTAAAATGCTTGATTTGAATCAGCGAACCATTCTGTACCACGGAAGTTTTTGCGAAGTATCTTCACCTGACTTGTCTAAGTGCGCCAAGTATAAGGATTTCGGTCAAGGTTTCTACCTTACAACAGACAAGGAACAAGCTAAATCCTTTGCAAAGATTTCTACAAGAAAAGCGCAGGAATCTGGAGTAATTCCAACCCAGCAGAATTTTGGAGTTGTGTCTTCCTTTGAATACATACCGGCCAATCTCCGAACCCAAATCTTTTTAACAGCCGATGCCGACTGGCTACATTGCATTGTCGCTCATCGAAAAAAGGGGCTTTTCAATTCCCTTGTTCAGGATTTTGAAAAATACGATATCGTTGGTGGCAAGATTGCAAACGACGCAACAAACATCACAATAACCACCTACATGACAGGAACCTTCGGAGAAGTCGGCACTCAACAAGCAGATGAAATATGCATACGCCTGTTACTCCCCGAACGATTAAAGGACCAGTACTGCTTTAGAACAACAATCGCATTACAGCAACTTGCATTTATCAAAAGCGAGCGTATATGGCTGTAACAAAAGAACAAATTCAGGCCGCAATGGAACTTTTGACAACTATGGTTGTCGAGTCCATTTCCAAGGAAGACCATCTTGATGCAGCCGACGTTTTACCCGATTTTTTGAATTCCAAAACCGGGAAAATGCTCTTTGATGAAAGTCTCAAGCTATGGTGCGAAGGCCCCTCGCACATCGAGGAACTGTATAGAGCCGAGCTACAGAAAGCTCACGACTAAAGGCCGTTGGATAGACGGTTCATGAAGAAAATGACACGGGCATCACCCCAAACTATAATCCTTCTATTAGCAGTCTTTGTTATTGGGTGTGCGTCAACATCCCCTAATTCTAAGAATGGCCCAAATCATCAGTACGAAAAATCAACAGACACTGTCCATGTTTCCAAAAACAATGCCGTTGAAAAATACCCTTTCCCACAAGACTTTGATAGCGATGCCTATAAATACAGAACGGGTATTCCCCACAAACAAATCGTTAATTTTATTGAAAACGACGAAAACGATTCTCTACGGCAGAACGAAACAGAAAGGTACGTTACAAATCTTACATCCTTAATAGATTCCGTTGCAAAAAATGATTTTGAAAAAGTCAAAATGATTTATGACGCATTGGCGCTGCTACTTGATTTCAAGCGCCTTTAATGTCAATACATCGAAATCAAACCATCAACTAACCAAGAAAATCAGTCGCGACGAATTTAAAAATAGACCTCTCCTAGATCCCATTTTTTTCGACTTATTTGAATCTCCCAACAAACTGCAGGCGACCAACAATATTGATAGTTCATATCAGCTAGACCTTATTCAAAAACGGGATGCAAAATTTATATTGAATGTTTACGATTTACAGACCAACCAACCTGTACAAAACAGAGCTCTATTGACACACAATCGTGAAAAATTACAAATAGAATTCCAGGCACCTTACGCAGGAATCTTTCAAGCTTTTTTAATGCATAACGTTAAAGATAACGCTTATAGCAGCATAGCATCTTTTTCGATTAGCGCAAATAAGGCTAGTAATATCCAGCACCCAACTTATTTTCACTCATCAGCAAAGGACATCAAGATAGAGTCACCACTAGTTCAGTTACATGCAGATTCAACATACGAATTTAAAATAAAAGTTTCAAATAAAAAATATGCTCTTCTTTTTTGCAACGGAAAGAAAAATCGTCTCAAAAATCAGGGCAACGGATTCTTTTCAAAAAAAATAAAGATTCCCAGCAATGCAACTGAAGTACTTATAGAAGTCTCTGACACGGAACATGGGCGATATGAAGCAATTGCCAAATATCCTGTAACAAACAATGCAAATTTTTAGCATGCATTCCCATTTTCAGGATCCTATTTAAGCAATTTACGGACACTTTCCAAGCGGTTCAATGCCTCAATCAAGGTTTCGTCCTTCTTGGCGAAATGGAATCGCACCAGATGGTTCACAGGTTCCCTAAAGAAGCTACTGCCAGGCACTGCGGCGACACCAACTTTCTTTGCCAAATCCATGCAGAAAAGTTCATCGGGACGAACGGAACCCGAGCCCGTCATGCCGATTCCTAGGCCCGCAGCGGAACCGCTTGCTACGAGGCTCGCCAGCTTGCGATCGTAACCGAATTCTGAAATATCCACCATCACGAAGTAGGTGCCCTGAGGTTCTGTAAACTTGAATCCCAGATTGCGGAGGCCGTCAGTAAACAGTTCCTTCATGTGAGTGTAATGGGCCTGCAGTTCGGTATAATATTCGTCGCCAAAATTCATGGCGGTCACGCCCACTTCTTGCAACGGCGAAGAAGCCCCCACCACCGTAAAGTCGTGAACTTTCTTAATGCGTTCCATGATGGGCTCGGGCGCAAGAATGTAACCCAGGCGCCAACCAGTAATGGAATAAGTCTTGGAAAGGCTGGAACATTCGATGGTACGCTCACGCATGCCAGGCAACGTAGCCATGTGGGTATGAACGTGAGGCGCAAAAATAATGTGCTCGTACACCTCATCCGTAATCACATACAAATCATACTTGATGGCAAGATCCGCAATAATCTGCAGTTCCGCACGAGTAAAAACCTTACCGCTAGGATTCGAAGGATTGCAAAGCACCAGAGCCTTTACGCCCGGCTGCTTCATGGCATCATCAAGGACGTTGGCGTCGAAGGTAAAATCGTCAGGATTCAGCGGCACATAAATAGGAGTAGCGCCGCTCAAAATCGTATCCGCCGTATAGTTCTCGTAGAAGGGCGAGAAAATCACCACCTTGTCGCCGGGATTGCAAACCGACATCATGGTGATCATCATGGCTTCGGTACTGCCGCAAGTAATGACGCATTCCTTTTCGGGGTCAAAGCGCATGCCGCTGAAATGTTCCTGCTTGTTGCAAACCGCCTCACGGAAATTCTTGGCACCGATGGTCAGCGCATACTGATGAGGACCGGACTTGGCCACTTCCGCCATGCGGTTCTGCAATTCCACCGGCGGGTCAAAATCCGGAAAACCCTGAGACAAATTGACGGCACCGCAAGAATAGGCAATGCGGGTCATGTAACGGATAACAGATTCAGTAAAATGGCTAGTGCGATCGCTTAAAGGTTTCATAAAAAACGTTCTTTTTTACAAATTCATTTTTCAAGTTTGCGGAAACGATCTGCTTTAAATATGGGTTTAAGCAATTCAGATCCGCATACTATAAAAAAATAGAAATATGGAAGTCACAAAAGGAACTGCAAACTTACAGGTAGTAATTCGCCTCGCCCACAGCCAAGTCGCTTCCCTTGATTTGCAAGGTATCGGGCACACCAGTGCGATACTCGATAATCAACTTGACCATATCATCACTCCGCAAAATTCCCTGAGGGACCGTCCAGAAGTTTTCCGCCTCGATGGCGTACTTCAAAGCTACAGGTTCCGCATCCGTCACCGCAGAAATTTGCGTCACGGCATCCTTCGGGTTACGAACCTGCACAATGCTCCAGTAAGGGCCAGCCCCTTCCTTCACCCAGACGCTGGTGGAATCACCCCACACGCCTTCAACGCCTTCGCAGGATACGAATTCCCATTCGCCGTAATAGCGGCCCACCGTAATGCCCATGATGTCGCTGGCAGGTGCGCCACCCAAATCCACACCGCAACTTTCGTCGGGGCAGCGGTCCGTAATGCGCACCGTAACGCGCTTCCAGCCATCAGGAGTTTTCGCCTTTACGCGAACGCAGCCACCGCAGGCAAGGCCCCCATTCCAGGGCCCTTTATCGTCACCGCTAGAAACGTTCACATGGATGGCGGCATAATACTGGATGTTGGTCTGGCCGTAATTGCAGGCGCCACCCAGACTGGTTTCTTTCTCAGTTATGCTTCCGTAAGTCGTAATGGAGCCGGTACCGCCGCGTTCATTCAGCACCGGGTCCTGAGCCGTATAGTTGTCGCACTTTTCGCAGGCGCCATCCGTATCGTCAAAATACCATTCGTCAGAAGCGTTAGACGCAACCGTCTGGGACGCAGAACTTTCGGGAGAAGAATCTGTAGAATGCTCTGCGGAACTGCTCTGCAAGATTCCGCCCGCGCTAGAAGTTACGCCGGAATTTGACGACACCGCGGAGCTTATCGGAGCTTCGCCACCAGACGACCCCGCCTGCGCCATACCGCCACTGGATTCCTGCGAACCGTCGGACGAACTTACTCCAGACGATTCGGAATCGGCAGCGGAACTATCAACTGGTCCCGCATCCGACGGACTTGAAGAATCATCACCACAGGAAACCATCAAGGCTCCCGCAAACAACAAACTTAAAACGTTTTTTCTTTCCCAAAAACTCATATACATGAATATAAAAAGCCCCGCGCATTTTAATCCGCGCAGAGCTTAATTTTTTGCGTTTACCTGCTGGTCATTGCGACGCTCGCCTTTCCAGTCATTGCGCTCTGCGTGCGCAGGACTTACGGCTCGGTCCTACCGGCAACAAGCTTTTCGTCGCGACGCTCGGCTTGCACGCTTTTCCTTGACGAGTGCGCAGAAGTCAGCCACTTCGTATGTTGGTCTTATGGGCGTTTCCCACACTATCGTGTGGGTCGGGCTATATTCTGGGGGCAATCGGCTGCGCTTACGCTTGCAGCTCACCTCCCAGAACCAAGCCTCGCTTCGCGAGTCTTGTCCCCAAGGGGTCACAATCCCTAACGCAAATTTTAATAGGATACAAAAAAAATACCATAAATTACTCAAAGTAAGTACAACGTGCGCAAAATCATTGTGTGACAAAATCTACTCCATTGGGATTTTTGCTAACCCAAACAGACTCCTGAATTCAAAATGATCTTCAAAAACTCTTTGCCGAACGTTTGTAAACAAATTTTTTCTTTAAATCTTGCGTTTTTCATACAAATTCGCATTATGTTTTAAACATCTTTTTTTCTACAACATAATAGGAGGGTTAATGAAAAAGATGGCCTTGATGGCGTTTGCTCTTTGTGCAACGACACTTTTTGCTGACGAATCGTTTGGAGGCATTGGTCTTGTTGTACAAGACGGAAACATTGGATTAGGAATTGAAGCTATCATCCCAAACACACCTGCGGCAAAATCTGAATTAAAGGTAGGCGATTTAATCATCGCTGTAGATGGTAAAGGGTTTGAAAATCTGTCGTTCGAACAATCCGTTTCCTTATTCCGTGATGTAAAGAACAAACCGATTGTTCTCACATATATCAGTGATGGCGACACACTTCAAGCAACACTTCGCCGTGCAATAATTACGACAAAACAAGTATCTTCAATTGACGCAAGTGCCGGAGAAATCAACGGAAAGAAATATGTTTCCACATTTGAACTTGGTGATGACAATTACACAGCAGTTTTTCTTGACAGTTCTTCACCATCTTTTAAAAATGACAACTCTAATCACAATGACAGGCAGAGTGGTCTTCGTCTGTTGCAAATTCAAGACAACATCATCAGCTATGAGAACAGGGCTAGTGGGAAAACATTTTCCACTGATTTGAATGGCAAATCTCGTAATAAATGAGTATAGGAGAAGATTTTTCAATGAAGAAGATATACTTTTTAGCTCTTGGCGCATTGATTTCGTACACTCACGCACAGTTGATTGTGAGTGAAAAAATTTATCAGCAAATGAACGCCCGCGAAAACCCGCGTGTTCTTATGAAAAGCCAAAAAACAACTGTTAATCAGGACTCATACATCTACACAATTGCGGGCACAAGAGATTTCAAATCCGGAAAGAATTTTCAGGTAAAAAAACTTGATGATTTTCATCGCTTTACAGTAAACAAGAAAAACAAGAAAAAACGTCCACTTGCATCCGAGACCGAAATGCGTACTCGCGCCATGGAAGATATCAAAGCGATTCTTCCCAGGGATGTGGCAGATTCCTGCGCCATAACATCTGTTGGCTATGAATACGAACAACGAGACTCCAATAAGCCAAGAGTTGTTGGAAGCATGATTATGGCACATAGAAAACTTGACGGCATCCCGGTAAGGGGAAGTTCTTATGTGCTAATGAGTTACGATTCCACGGGAAACTTGTCTTACATGGATGTTCAATGGGATAAATACAACAAAGTCCCTGCAAAAAGCACTGTTGAACAAAACAAACGAAATAAAATTCACAGAGTGGAATTTGACGAACTCGTTGAATCCGTTTCTCAAGATTTCAAAGAAAATGATCTCCGAGGAAGTCTAGACAACTCCTCACAAACATTAACAGCACTTGAAAACGAAAAAGGAGAAGTGATGTTGGTTCCAAGCGTCACCTTTATTGGTCAATATTCTACAATGAATAGCGATGAAAGCATCCCGATGACCTTCGATATACCGACAGACGCTTCACTCGTTCCTGTAAACAAGGCTATCGTTAGCAGATAGGAGGAATTTATGAAAAAAATCGTATTATTGTTTATCTTTTTTTTGTTTTGTGCGGCAAACGCTATTGACGCAAATGTTCCCTCTAAGTTTTCTATTATCACCTTTGCTATTAGTAAATATGAATATGATTGGCAAAAAGAATTATCTGTTGCTACAGATGCCGCAAACGCATTGGTAAATTCTTTTAAAGACAATCTCAAAGACAAATATTCTAATGCTATAACATTTTCTTCAAAGCAATACGAAAATAGTCAAGTCACCCGTTCTCGTTTTAAGGGGACAGAAACCGATAACTATAATTTTGTTTTTTATAATGGCCATGGAAATGTCAATAGGATAACAATGTGGCCGAAGGACGAACGTATTTACAATGAAGATAAAGCTTTCAAAGGAAAAACATATTGGGTTATGCTTAATTCATGCCTTGTGTTCAAAAATGATGAATCAAATCAAGATCCCTGGTTTAATGGAGTGCATTCAATTCTTGGTTATAGCTCGTTATCATGGAGCTACAAAAAATATAAGCATAAATACAGCTGCGGCTTTTTAAATTTAGGCACATGTTCCTATTCAAGAGCCTCGTATTATGTAGAACGAGATTTTGCAAAAAATTGGATAAAAGAAAAACAGGGAATTTGGGAAGCATATAAGAATGCTGTAAAAAAATGGATTTATAAGGAACAAGGGTTGGGGGTTGAACCTAAAATAGTATATCGTTACGGATATGTCGATGGAAAATTTTTTGATCCGTGGGAAGAAACATTTGAAAATTCCATTCAAAAGCCTGTTTTTAAAAATGGAGGTGATTACGATGGAATTGGATCAAGATGGATAAAATATGGAACCCCTTGCTATAGTACACCCTGCAAATAAAAGGAGCTGTTTATGAAAATCTTTCTATCTTTTTTAATATTTGTCCTTTCTTTCGTTGCTTGCTCAGATGATTCTAGTGAATCATATTCAGGGGAGATTTTTCACTATGACACATCCCTTAATTACGATGAACAAACTCTATCGCTGGATTCAATAACGAACTGTATTATAGATCGCGCAGAAACTGAATACCATGCTAGCATCGACACTGTCTTTATTAGTAGCGATGGTAAGAAAGCTCGTTTTACATTTCCTTCGTACTTACTTTGCTCAAAAGATAATGTAAAATCAATCGGAGTCTACGCTATAAAAGACACGCTAAAAATAGAGCTTATTGAAAACGAAAAAACACCAGTCGTATCCTTAGATTGTCCTGTTTGGGTTTATAGTACACTGAATGAAGATGTAAACGCCAAATACATACTTACTCGTTCAGGCGTATATCCATTAGGAATGAAATAGCCTCTTTTTCTAAATTTCAAAAGTTCCTCAGTTTTTTCCACAACTGCGGAATTTTTGATTTTTTCAGGAGTCTGAAAAATCTACCTATTCCCTTTAGCCCGGTTATGCGACTTGCAGAGCATTTCGCAGTTGGCGCGGTCGGTTGCGCCGCCCTTGCTCCATGCGGTTACGCGGTCGGCGTCCATTTCGGCGAGTTTCCATATTTTGTTCTTGTTCGCATTTTCCGACGAACGGTATAATGCGTCGTACTTTGCGATTCTTTCGTATTCGGCGTTTTTGAACAAATTAGGTTTATAAATGAAAAATGCAGTCCCTTTTGATGTGAACCCCGAAAGTTGGACAAAACTTTCGGGGTTCACATCACTTTCGAGTCTGCCTTTTTTAGCTGTCATTGGATCCTATCGGACGCGAAGCGTCCTCCAGGATGACGTGCGGTTCTATTAGCGAACAACCTTGCGGTCGTCTGCGGTCATTTCCAGGAACTGAGCGACAGTCATCTGACCCTTGGGGACTCCTTCGGAGTCCTTCCCGCTCGCCTCGGTCCTACCGGCAAACAAGTTGATGCTCGCGACACTCGGCTTACCAGTCATTGCGCTCTGCTAGCGCAGGACTTGCGGCTCACTCAAGAACAAGCAAGCTTGTTCTTGGTTTCGCCTTACCAGTCCTTGGCAGGTCTTGCCTGGCCGCGGAGGGGTTTCCAAGGTTTACGTTCACCATTCTGTTCGTCAAAATCCTTCAAAAGCTGGCTGGCTTCTTCAGGGCTCATCTGACCTGCAGGAACCCCCTGCGGTTCCTCGGGCTGCTGGGGCTGTTCGCCCTGGCTATCGCTGGACTGTTCCTCAGGCTGCTGCGGTTGTTCGCCGGAACCGCCTTCGCTATCAGAACTCTGACCCTGACTATCGCTAGACTGGTCACCATTATTCTGATCTTGATTCTGGTCCTGCTGATCCTTGTCCTGATCCTGGTTTTGATCTTGGTTCTGGTCCTTATTCTGGTCTTGATTTTGATCCTGATTGTTCTGATCATTCTGATCGTTCTTAGGATCGTTTTTCTTATTCTCGTTCTTCTGCTCGTCCTTGGCTTCCTGAATGCGATCCAGGAGCATCTGCAGCTTCTGATCATTGGGATAATACTGCAAACCTTCATTACAGGTAATTTCCGCAGAAGGCAAGCGATTCTCAATGTACTGGAAAGCGGCATCGCTATAATAAGCACTTGCAGACTTGGGAGCGGCAAATGCAGCAGCGGCACACAACAAGACGCAAACCGTCATGCGTACCGGGTTCTTCACTACGTTCAGAATGACGTCCTGGAACATTAGATCACCTCCAAGTCGTTATCGGTGTTGCTGGCATCGATTTTTGCCTTGGGCTTGCGACCGGCCTTGATTTCAATGACATCGTCAACACGCTGCACATAGGCATTCAGCTGACCAGCCGTTTCATCTTCGGCGATAATGTTTTCCAGAATCTGCTTGGCTTCTTCGTACTTGCCATCCTTACTCAGCTGGAGGGCTCGTGCCAGGGCATCCTTGGCCTTTTCACTTAAAGGAGGCTGCTTCTGGTCATTGTCCTGGTTCTGATCCTGATTCTGTTTCTGCTTATCCAGTTCCTCTTTCAGTTTGCGCTGGACAATTTCAACATTCTTCTTGGCATTTTCAAAATTGTTGTCCAGGTCGATCGCCTTTTTAAGGTATGCCACGGACTCACGCCAAGCGGCAATACGTTCGCTGGGCTCAGCGGCCTTTTCACCAACGCGGAAATGGGTATTGGCCAAATTGTAGGCCGCCTTCGCCGCCATCTTCTTATCGGGCATGCGTACCGCACTTTCCAATTCCTTCTTGGCCTCTTCATAATTTCCAAGGCGGTACTGGCAAGTTCCGATGTTGTAGAACAGCAAAGGATTTGCCGGCTCCGATTCACGGGCCTTCATGTACTTTTCAAGGGCTGCGGCATAATCGCCTGCGGCAAACAACTTATTGCCATCATTAATGGGGCGGGCAAAGCCCATCACCGACAGCAAGACAATCAACAAAATAGACAATCGCATATCAAATTTCCTAATCGACCAGTAATATACAAAAAAACGAGGTCCCAGTACTTTTTGACTACGGACCTCATTTTATCCCTAAAACTACTTCTCTGTATAAACCACAGGGTTTACCCAGTCAGCATGGTCAAAATTCTTGGCGCCCATTTCGTCAGTCACCAGAGATATTCTACGGCCACCGCGAATATCCAGATCCGCCGATTTTACCTGACGGCCTTCCATACGGCCACTTCTCCAGATTTCACGGTTGTCCAGTAAGACGATAAAGTCTACGACACCATTGCCCGACTCATCATCCACGCCGCAAGTCACCGTAAATCGGGTCGCATTCTTCGGCAGTTCATAAACGTGCCTTGAAGGAGCATGGGTTCCAATGCCTGCTACGTAAAGTTCGCCATTGACCCGCAGCGGATTTCCATCAATGGATTTTCCAATATGGGTGTTTCCATAACCCTGTTCCTGATGGATCAAGTTCAAATCATACACAAAGACTTCACCATCCTTCAGGCTGTAAGCGGAACGGGCCATCTGGGCAAAAGTACTTCCCATATCCACGCCATAAACCAACAACAACAGCACATAGGGAACAAGTCCCGGCAAGGGGATTTTTTTGAACAGCCCACAGAGACGTTCAAACTTTTCAGGAGCAATGTTCTGAGCCAGGAAATAGACCATGGCAAAAATGCCGGCAATGGAAATCCAGAACCAAAGCGCATCGCCACGGGTAGACATCAGCATCGAAATATTCAAGTAAGCGACAGCCGACAAAATTACGGCACCATTGATGTTCGGCTTTCTCTGGCAGGACACCGCCGCAACGCACATGACAGCCGCGGCAAGGCAGTAACGTTCATGCATGCAAGGCAACAACATAAAGAAGGCCAGTGCATTCAGGGTAGCTACCATCATGATGGCGCCCATGTCAAGCCTCCTGAAGAAAGTCACCAGTAGTACCGCGAACGAAACGATTACAAACAAAATCTTTCCCATGAGGCCCGGATTCATAAAAGCCGGAGCCCATTCGAATATGGGCCTGGTATCGGGAGTCATGTTGCCCACGAGGGCCATCCACAAGTTACCCGCATTCATGGCCGCATAAGGGTACTGCCCCACGGAACTCAGATAAGCCTGAGAGAATTCCTTGGCAAAGTTCCCCGTCAGAATAAACGGCAAGAAGACCAGCACAAAAACAGCACCGGCAGCAAACAAGCCCTTCCACATAATCTTGCGGTAGCGGAGAGCCAGGGCTCCGAAAACCGGGAGGAACATAATCATCTGGAACTTGGTCAAAAGACCAAGCATGAACAGAGCCATACCAATCGCAAAAGTATTGGGCCTTGCCGCATACCACAGCGCCCACACGCAAATCGTTACCGGCAAGATATCCACCTGTCCCCACACAGGTCCATCCAGGTAGAACGCAGGATTTATCGCCACCAAAAGCATGACCACAGTCTTTATCTGCGGCGGCCAATCACGACTCCGCAGGCGGAGCCACACGAAATGGGCCAGGGATACATGGGCCAAAATCACAGGTAGCAGGCAGAACTGTTTCAGTTCATAATCCAATTGCAACGAAAGCCCCGTGGCCTTGTAGAAGGCAGCCACCACGCGAAGCCACAAGATATAAAACGGTGGATAGTCGCCCGAAAAATTACCGACGCCCATTTCAAGGTTGCTGATCCAGCTGCGCCAATAGCCCAGGTCAGAACTGAATCCCAGCGCATGGAGCATCACGAAATTCAGGAAAACAATAAGCAAGCCCCAACTGGCAAAAGACTTTCGATCCAAAAAAGAATCAAAGGTAATTCTTCTAAAAGAGTTGATTCTATTCTTTACTTTATTCAATACAAGCTTCATTAAAACTTCCCCAAGAAAATTTTCAAAAGACTAATCAAATCCACATGATCCTTAGAGGCGATCATCTCACGAATGCTGTGCATGCTGAGCATGGGCTCACCGATATCTACAGTGGGAATTCCAAGCGAAGCAGAAATGGTAGGACCAACAGTACTTCCACAGGGCATGTCATTACGGGTGATGAACGTCTGATAAGGAACGTCTGCCTTTTTACAAAGAAGTTTGAATTGTGCCGAAGAAAGAACGTCACTGGCATAACGCTTCTGGGCATTCGTCTTTAGCACCACACCGCCGCCCAAGACAGGCGCATGGTTTGATTCATGCTTCTGCGGGAAGTTAGGATGTTCTGCATGAGCCATGTCAATGGACAAGGCTAAGGAATCAGCCAACACTTCAGACAGGCTACGGCCAACACCACCATTTTGGGCATAACGGTTCCAGAGGGTTTCAAGAGTTGACTGCAGGAAGTTTCCGCCAGCACCATCACGAGAAACAGAGCCCACTTCCTCGTTGTTCATGAACGCAGCCACCAGGAAGTCATTTTCGGGAACATCCGAATTCAGCATTGCTTCGGCAATGGCGTGGCAACTGCTCAAGTTATCCAGGCGTCCGGAATAGACCCATTCATCATTAAAGCCACCCACACTTGCAGGTTGGGCATCAAAAAACTGGACGTCAAAATCAAGCAGGTGTTCATCACCACCCAGTTCCGCCTGAAGGACATCGGCAAATTTCCGGGAGGCATCTGCGGCGCTAGAACTGGAACTCCATAACGCATCCAGATCCGTCTGGGGGTTCACCTTCAGACCATCCTGATTCACGCCACGGTTCAAGTGGATTGCCAACTGAGGGATACGGAACAACTTGCTTCCGCGAATCAGTCGAGAACCGACTTGGCCATCCTTTTCAAAAGCCAGCAGACCGGCATATCCCAGATCACGATCCAGCCAGCTTGTATAAAGCAGGCCGCCATAAGTTTCAACATGAAGTTTGTTCACTCCCGCACAGTTCTTGTCGGGATTGGGAGATATCCTGAGCGCAGGAAAATCCGTATGGGCCAGGGCGATACGAAACCTGGTGTTAGAATTCACCTTCCTAGGCAAACGGACCACAATAAGGGCCCCATTTCGTTCAAAAACGGAGTCCTTACCAAAACCAGCCTTTTCAAAAGCCTTCTTTAACTCCGATACCGTGTGAAAAGGTGTTACTGCACTATCTAGAAACTCAAAAAAATCCATGATCTCCTCAAATATCGCTTTTAAAAAATAGAAACATAACGGAAAGACCCATCCAAGTGGTAAATAATTATTTATATATTTCCCAATATGGCTTTTAAACCGCTAAAGCGCATCAACTGGATGGAAATTTCCGGCCTCCTGGTCGGAATCTTCTTTACCGTTGCCATCATGATTTTTGGCATTGTGCTTTACGCAAAGCTTTTCTCATCTGGTATGATCGGCGTGGAAGAATACAAACTCCACAGTAGGTTCGAAAAGGCGTTCGGCTTACGCCCCGGAACCCGTGTCCAGATTAGCGGTGTAGACGTGGGCCAGATTTCCGACATGGAAATTGAGGGCGAAGGCGTCTAGATGGAATTCATCATCCGCAAGCAATACCAGAACTGGATTACCGACAGCGCCAAGGTGTTCGCCATCCGTGACCAGAACCTGATTTCGGCCCGTGTTGTTAACATCGACGTGAACCGCGGCAAGGGACGAGTACTGGAGGATGGAGAATTCTTACCTCCGGGCCAGGCGCAGGATATCGAAACCGTTCTTGAAACGGCAAACGAACTTCTGGGACGCGTAAACGTACTTGTCAACGCTGCCGACACCCTACTCTCCATGGCAATGGATACGGGAACTACCGTCGGCGCATTGTTCGGCTCCCGAGGACTTTACGACAACCTGAACCGCCAGCTAGGTCGTCTAGACGATATGACCTACATCGGCAAGAAGGTCTTATTCCAGGCAGCAGGCTTGTTTGACACGATTCAGACAGAAATGCCTCTCCTGTTAGGAAAGGTCAATATCATCGCCGACGACGTATCCGCTATGATGGGTGAACTGAAGCCCATTCCCCAGCGAATCGACGGCTTGATGGGTAGTATCGATGGTATGATGGGCAAGGTCGACAAGACTTTCGAACGTGTAGATGGAGTCCTTACCGAAGTTGGCGTACTGACAAGCGGAATCGGCGACTTTATGGAAGCCACCGAACAGACTTTGCAGAATGCCGACGACCTTATGGCAGGAATCTCCAACATGTGGATAGTCCGCAGATCCATGCCCTCCAAGGATAGCGTGCCCTTCATGGTGGAGACCCTATGGTAAAGAAACTGCCTAAGTTCCGCCTTGCCCGCACAGCAGCCGTCGCCATGGGAATCGCCCTGGCCGCCACTTCTTTCGCAGAAGCCTCCGAATCGGGAATTCTTGCTGCAAGAGCCCAGCGTTCCTTCAGCAACGGAAAGTTCGCCAAGGGTTACGGCCAGCTGGAAAGAGCTCTTCTCGCCAGCCGCAAAGAATCCGACCTATTTTCTGAAGGTCGAGTTCTGATTAACATGGCACGAATCCGCACCATCAGCCTTGACCTAAACCTGGCAGATTCTCTGCTTACCGTTGTCAGGCCCGAAGCCCTGGACGTCAGCACCTTGGTGCAGCTGGTCACCGCAAAGGCCGCCATCGCAAACGCCCGAGGCGACTACCAGAAGGCAAACAAGAACTGCGAATCCATCGTTGCAGACTCGCTAAAGAATGCGCAAGAAACTGCACAGGCCGCTTATTATAGCGAATGCGCCATTGCCCAGGCTGGGGCACGTCAGATGGATGCCGCCAATGAATCCCTCAAGATGGTCGGAAAGCGAACCGACAAGAAGGGCGGGTTCTATGCCTTTACCGCAGCCCGCATCGCAGACATCTCTGGCAACGCCGAAGCAGACTCCCTCTACCGCATCGCCGAAGCCAAGGCAATCCAGGCAAACCTCCCCTTTACCACGGCAACGATTCTGTACTTGCGTTCCCAGCTGAAGTCTACGCCTAAAAAAGAAGCCGAAGACCTGAAGTTGCGTTGCAAGAATGCGTTCGAACTGATCGGCCTCCCCAACAACGCAAAACGTTGTTCTAAATAAAATTTTTCAGAATTTATATAAGCAAGAAAGCCTTCCTTACGGAAGGCTTCTATTTTTTAAAGTCAGCTGTTTTTAGTTCGACGTAGAATCCGGAAAAGCCACGGCAACGGAATCGCTAGGCGGCTCAACACTGTCAGTCTTGACTTCCGGTTCCTCAACCTTCTTCATAGCCAGCAATTCCCTGTACACAAGGCCAGGATGCATCTTACCCTCCACCATGGCATTCATGAGGAACTTCACCCTCTGATAGGTTTCATTCTTCTCGGGATCGCCAACCATACCTTTATATCCAAGAAGTCGAAGAACCTTGGAATAAAAACCTTCCCTGAACTTCTTGAAGCGAGGTTGCATCATGTCATTCAGCACTGATTCCAGGGCCATTTCGGTCTGCATGGTATCCAGCTCAAAACTGCGGTAGATGGTACGGATATGGGGCGGAATAGTGGTATCGGGGCTATCGAAATAACGGCGCATCACGTTTGCGGCCTCGGTCTTGTTCGGATGGGGACCGCGAGCAAGACGCATGGCATAGTAGAGCGAATAGCGCCAGTTTTCAGGATAGACTTTACTGGCCCTGCGAAGCACCACAAAGTCAGAAGTATCCTGAGCATCGACAGGAGTGATACCGCCAACAAAATAGTAGGGGGTATTAAAAAGGCTATCCAACTCCGTGCAAAGATTTGCCACATGACCCAGATAGGCATACTCCTTACCCGTCAGGAAGCTTTCACCCAGTTCGGTAAGACCCTTGATCCAGAAAAGCCCCGCCACAGATGCATCGTGACCGGCAGCCACATAGCGAACAGAAGAGGCCTTGGGCAAGAAGGATTCGTCGAAATTGGTACTGGGAAGAGGCTTTGCCATACGGAAAGCCACCGCCACGAGGGCTACTGCAACAACGATTACCGCAATAAACCTAACAGACCGCATTCGACTACCTCAACCTTGTTCCTAGATCTGGCAAGCTTCAGCCAGACGTTCCAGGGCGTCAACGCATTCGTTAGCGAAGTTTTCGGGCTTTTCGCTACGCTGGTAAGCGAAATTCAGACCACTGGAGCTGTTCAGCACATGGAACTTGCGCTTGCCGCCACCGTTCTTGATTGCGGTAAGTACAGTCTTTGCATCGCCACCCTGACCACCGGGCACACCAGGAATGGAAACGCCAGGAATCAGGAAGGGAATTTCGTGCTGGTGGGCAACACAGTAGGCGGTAATCTTTTCAAGTTCTTCGGGATGAGTTGCACCGACCACAGCACCGAAGAAGCCCTTGTCGCCGTCCCATTCAAAGATCTTGTCGGCAACAGAGTAGAAGGCTTCGTTCACGTCGCGGGGATCGTCACTACCGATAACAGGCATATCCTGGAAATCGTGAGCGCCCTTGTTGCTGGTACGGAGCAGCACGTAAGCACCGTTCTCGGAATTTTCGCGAACAAAGGGATTCACGGAATCGGAACCCATCCACGGGGAAACGGTCACCACGTCAGCCTTGTACACGTCAAAGGCGGCGGTAGCGTAGGCAGCGCTGGACTTACCGATATCACCACGCTTGGCATCGAGAATCACGGGAATGCCAGCACTCTTGTAATCAGCAATGAGCTGCTGCAAGGTGAGCATGGCCTGCACGCTGACGCATTCGTAGTAAGCGCTATTGGGCTTGACTACAGCGGGCTGCACATTGCGCTTCAGGCAGCATTCCAGAATTTCGGAATAGAAACGCTTGATCTTGTCTTCGGCAGAACCTGCAGAAACACAAGGGTCAATCAGCTTCATCACCGGATCCATGCCCATGCAAACCGGGTTGCCGCACTTGGCGACGCGCTGTTCTAGACGTTCATGAAAGTTCATTATAAACCTCAGCTATTTCCATTTTACTTCAGTTCGTCCAGGATCTGGGCGGCTTCGTAAGAAAGGATGCCGTGAGCCACAGCAACATTCAGGGATTCCAGATCGCTACTCATGGGGATCTTGACGGTTTCGTCAGCCAGTTCAATGAAGTAGGGATTGGTGCCAGCACCTTCGTTACCCACCAGGAAAGCCATCTTGCGGAGCTTATGCTGGGGAATTTCGCGGAGGGACTGCTTACCGTGAAGATCAGTAGCAATAATGGTGTAACCCTTGCTGCGGAGGAAGTTGATCTGGTCGATCAGGTCAACATCAAATTCGAAAGGCACGCGGAGGAAAGTACCCGAGGAACCACGAACAACCTTGGGGTTGAAGGGGCTAACGGTACCGCGACCGAGAATCATACCATCGGAACCGAAACCGAGGCTGGTACGGAAGAGAGTACCCAAGTTACCCGGATCCTGCACGGCGTCCACGAGAGTGAGGATGCTACGGCTGGATTCATAGGCGGGCTTCTTGCTGGCAATGCGGGCCACGGCAATCACACCCTGGGGGGTAACGGTAGAAGACAGACGCTTCATCTGGTCTTCAGTCAAGATGTTAATCTTGATTTCAGCTTCATTAATGGTTTCGATCAAACCTTCGTCAGCGAAACCTTCGACAGCATAAACGCCAACCACCAATTCACGATGATGGGAAACCAGTTCCTGCACAACGTGAACACCTTCACCAATGAAACGGCCTTCGCGTTCGCGGCCCTTTTCGGTGGTGAGAGCCAGGAGCTTCTTGAACCAAGGCGGGTTGAAGTTTACATCTTCGCTAACTTCAGCCTGGGCTACGCGTGCTTCCAGTGCGGCTTCGTCCAGAACTTCTTCCACAGTTTCTACAGGCTGTTCTTCAGGACGCTGACGGTAAATGGGGCGGCTAAATTCACGACGTTCGCCACCATCGCGGTTAAAGGGCTTGCGGTCGCCACGGAAGGGGCGGTCACCGAAAGAACGGGGGCGACGGTCACGATTGAAGGGGCGGTCTTCGCGGTTGAAGGAACGGCCTTCACCTTCTGCGCCTTCATGGTTGAATTCACGACGGTCATCGTCGCGACGGGGGCGGTCACCAAAGGGACGGTCACCGAAACGGCGTTCGCCGCGGTCACCAAAAGGTTTGCGGTCACCGAACTTGCGATCACCAAAACGGCGTTCGCCACGGTCACCAAACTTTCTGTCGCCAAAAGACTTGCGGTCGCCACGGCCTTCACGGGAGTCACGGCTATCGCCGTCACGACGGGGGTTACGACGGTCAGCAGCTTCGCTGACGCCGAACTTGCGGTTCAATGTGGCCTTTACGGTGCGGTTTTCGTTATTTTCTTCGCTCATAGTTTTTCCATTATTTGTTTGGCGACGGATTCCCCGTCAATATTCAAAAGTTTGTAGAGGGCCGAAATTTCGCCCTGTTCAACGAATTTGTCCGGAAGTCCGAAGCGGAGCAAACGTTTGTCCGTAATTCCGAGATCCATAAGCAGTTCGCCGATAGCAGAACCAAAACCACCAACTAAGGTATTGTCTTCGAGAGTTACAATAGTCTTGTGGCTTTCGAAGAGTGCGCGGTAGCATTCTTCGTCCAAGGGTTTGATGATGCGAGCATCCACGAGAGTCGAGTTGTAACCGTTCTCACGCAAGACACTTGCAGTCTTCTTCAGTTCGTTAGTCATGAAGCCTGCACCCAGGAGCAAGATATCCTTACCCTGTTCAAGAACCTTGGGCAGTTTCGCATCAAAGTTCTCAGTTGCAGGTTCCAAAGTTTCTGCCAAGGCAGTACCGCGAGGATAGCGGATCGCCACAGGCCCTTCCATGTCGATAGAAGCCTGGATCATATCCCGAAGTTCATTCTCGTTAGACGGAGCCAGGATGGTAATTCCCGGAACCGTACGCAAGAACGACAAGTCAAAAACGCCATGATGGGTAGGACCATCGGCCCCCACCAAACCGGCGCGGTCAAGTACCATCACCACATGCAAATTCTGCAGGGCGATGTCATGCATGATCTGGTCGTAGGCGCGCTGCATAAAGGAGGAGTAGATTGCCACTACAGGCACCACACCATCACAGGCAAGACCAGACGCAAAAGTCAGAGCGTGTTCTTCGGCAATACCCACATCGATAACGCGATCAGGAAGTTCCTTGGCAACGATATCCATGCCGCAGCCCGTGGGCATTGCAGCCGTAATACCGATGACACGGTTATCCTTCTTCGCAATTTCAAGAAGGGTCTTACCAAAGATGCTGGTAAGAGACGGATTGGGCTTACCCGGAGCCAGGGGCAGACCACTTTCAGGATCGAAGGGACCGCAACCATGGAACTTGGTGGGGTTAGCTACAGCCGCAGACATACCACGGCCTTTTTCCGTCAGCACATGAACGAGGCAAGGCCCGGGCTGGGACTTGACTCGCTCCAGAATCATAATCAATTCATCGATGTCATGACCATCGATAGGACCAAAGTAGCGGACGCCCAGATCTTCAAAGAACTGACCGGGCTTCACAGCCGTCTTGGCCGCACTTTCCACCTGCAGGAACAGATCGCGGAAACGGGAACCCAGAATACCGGGAAGACGCTTCATCAGGCGGTCCAGGTCCGTACGCATCTTGTTGTAAACCGGATCGGAAATCACACGGTTCAGATACTTGCTAAAGCCGCCGACATTGGGCGCAATGCTCATCTTGTTATCGTTCAAGATGATGGTCATGTTCTGCTTAGAAATGCCAGCATTGTTCAGAGCTTCATAAGCCATACCGCCGGTCATGGAGCCATCACCAATAACAGCCACCACGTTGTTCTTGCGCTTGAAGTGGTTACGGGCAACAGCAAAACCCAGAGCAGCAGAAATGGAAGTGGTTGCATGACCTGCACCATAGCAGTCATACTCACTTTCGTTACGCTTCAGGAAGCCCGAAATACCGCCCTGCTGACGCAAGGTACCGAAGCGATCGATACGGCCAGTCAGAAGCTTGTGAACATAAGCCTGATGACCCACATCCCAGACAATCTTGTCTTCGGGAGCGTTGTACACATAGTGCAGCGCAAGAGTCAGTTCCACTACACCAAGGCTCGAAGCCAAATGGCCGCCATGCTTAGAAACCTGACCAATGATGGTCTCGCGAATCTGGGAGGCCAACTGTTCAAGTTCCTTCACAGAACAATGCTTAATGTCCTGAGGCGACTTAATGCTCTTAAGGTCCATTATTTAACTCGGGTAATGATGAAAGCTGCGACAGAGCGAAGGATCGTGGTATCGTACTTAAGACCGTCCAATGCCTTGATAGACTCGTCATAAAGTTCGCGAGCCCTTTCCCTGGACTTTTCCAGACCAACCAGAGCCGGGTAGGTTGCCTTGCCCTTCTCGATATCGGAACCGGCGTCCTTGCCCAGTTCTTCGGTGGTAGAAACGATGTCCAGGATATCATCGACAATCTGGAAAGCCAGACCGATAGAACGGCCATAGTCGCGAATAATCTTGATTTCGTCTTCGGTTGCGTTTGCCAGACGGGCACCCACTTCCAGAGAAGCTTCCAGGAGAGCGGCAGTCTTGTGGTAATGGATATAGTCCACAGTTGCCAGATCAACAGCCTTACCTTCGGATTCGATGTCGATCATTTCGCCACCGATCATACCATAGGTACCCAGCAGGTGAGCCAGGATTTCGATAGCCTTGGCATTGCCGGTCTTGCCCATCATTTCAAAAGCGTGGATGCAGAGGGCATCGCCAGCCATCACGGCGGTAGCTTCGCCAAACTGCTTATGGCTAGTGGGCTTGCCGCGACGGAAGTCGTCGTTATCGACGCAGGGCAGATCGTCGTGAATCAGGGAGAACGTATGGAGCATTTCCAAGGCGCTCATGGCGTAATCCACAGAGTTTCCCTTACCGCCGAACATGTCAAACGCAGCCTTGACCAAGGCCGGGCGCAAACGCTTGCCACCTGCAAACATGGAATAGCGCATAGCCTCATGAAGGCGACAGGGCTGATCCGTCACAGGGGGGAGTAATTCATCAAACTTCTTTTCCGCTTCCTTGGAGACGCGGGAAAGGTAATCCAGGGCAATAGCCGCTTCTTTTTCAAGAGATTCCATATTTACCAAATTTACATAAAAAAAGGCCCCCACAAAAGGGGCCATTCCTTTAAATGAAGCGTTTGAAGCTAGAAAAGCACACCATAAAGTTTAACGTCATCCACATAGACTTCATTCTTCGGACTCAGGTAGCAGTTGTCCTTGCAACCCGGGAAGAAATGAATCTGACGGACGCCGTTCTTTACGCGCTCCCAAGTACTCTTGCAATCCTTCTTTTCGTCATTATCGATGCAAAGTTCTGAAGGCTTGATTACAATACGCTTCCAGCTTGAATCCAGGGAAATCCTGGATGAGGCAGCCTTGGTACCCTTATCATAGTTCTCCCAATTTTCGAGAGTCACCCTGATGTTGCCATCGCCCTTGGCATAGAATGCGATGGAATCAAGATCCGAAAGATTCAGCGTTTCCTTAAACTGAGTTCCCAGCAGAACCCATGCGTAAGGATCAAAGGCAACCGAGTACTTTCCATGGAATACGGTAGATCCGCGAGAAGAATCCGCTTCTAGGTAATCGGCAATTTTATGGGAAGAATCAGCCTTGCCGTTCTTGTAGAAAGAGGACCCCTTCCACAGAGTATCGACACTCATGTACCAACGCGTATCGTCTTCTTCAAAGTCGTAAAGAAGTACCGACGGCTTTTCAGACTTGGAAACCTTAGAAGTCTTTACAGTCCAGTCAACAAAGGGTTTGGTTCCGTCATTATGAACAAAGTAAACTTTTAAGGAATCGTTAGCAGGAAGCGCAGGCAGCACATAGGCGCCAGACGCATCCGTCTTCACCAGTTCATCAAGGCCATAAACTCCAACCCAGGCAAAATCTTCGTCGGCAGTCAAGGTCACATTGCTGGAGTAGCTTACCGAAGTAGTCAACGTAATAGAATCAACATCCTTCAGCTCTTCTGCAGAATAAACTCTGGAATAGGACTGGCTTCCCGAAGTGACAGTCAGACGGTAATCGCCAGACTTAGGCCATTCCATATCAAAACGTCCATTCTCGTCGGCATACTTATCTGCAACAACCATGAAGCTCCTGACAAAACGAATTTCGCCAACGCTATCAAGGGATCTCAGGGCAACCGTGGCATAAGCCGCCGGAGAGCCATTCTGAAGCAGCACGGAAACCTTGGGCAGAGAATCGGCAACCACCTCCGAAGAATCCGTTACGGAACTGTCAATTTCTACGGGAGTCTTATAGTTGTACTGCACCTGTTCGTAGGGCTGCAGGAACACGGACTCACGTCCCAGGTCTTCCTCATAGCCGTCATCCATGAAATACAACTGCAAGGTGTCGTTAGCAGGAATTGCCGGAATAAAGAATACACCATTGGAATCAGAACGCACCAGCACATCAGTGCCGACAACGCCAACCCATACCGCCTTGCTGCCTTCAGGAATATCGGCAACACCCGTCAGGGTTGCAATAGCAGAAAGGTCTACAACCCCTTCCAGAGAATCCAGAGCCTGATAGCTCTCATGAGAAACAATCTTTGTATAGGCAGAACCGTCATAGGACACGGTCATACGGTATTCGCCAGAGTCGGGCACAGTCAATGCAAAGCGGCCAACACTATCGGTAACCGTCGTCGCCACGGCGACCACCATAACTTCTTCCTTAGCCTCGGGTACGGTATAGTCAACCTGATGCAAGGACACGCTGGCATTAGAAACAGGAACGCCACCAACACGGGCAACGATACCATTGGTAGTAATACTACCCGGTCCACCAGCGAGATTATTTCCGGAATCGGAAGGATTATCGGAGCAGGCAAAGAACGACGCTACCAATGGTAGCGACAAAGGCAAAACAAACTTTTTCAGCAACTGGCTGTTCATTTTTCCTTCTCCTGCAACGGTTTTGTAAAGGCAAGAGGGAACAACTGGATATTCAGCTGGAAAACCGTGTTATCGCCTTCGCCTTCCTGAGATAAACGTAGTAAATCCGTTCGAAATTCATTAATCTTTTCGCGAATCAACTGGATATCATCCATGTTGAACGTCATGGTGACAGTGCTGATATCTCGCAGGTGCGGTGCATGACGTTCCAGCGACTCCCCTGCCAGGGCGATAGTGTCTTTCTGGAACTGTCGAACAGCGGCAGAGCGCCAGTTTCCGCCGGTACTCACGAAGGTATCGTTTACCTTCCAGAAGCCGTCGCGGTCTGTTGAAATCATGTTCAGTTCGTAAAGCAACTGAACGGCCGCTTTCGCCTCGTCCTCGGTAATCTGGGGAGTGCAGCATTCGGCTAGGCCTTGATAGTCATCCTTGAACTTGCAAATACCGATAATGGAACGGATTGCGTTGTAGTACCAGTGGCGGTAGAATTCCAGTTCCTTCTTCTGCAGAAGCTTGAGAGACACACCCTTTAAAGCCTGCATACGTTCGTAATGCTGCAAGGCTTCGTTGTCAGTCTTGGCTCGGCCAAAGAAAACCATTTCTGTCCAGTAGGCAGTTTCCTTTTCATCCAGTTCGAAGAACTGAGCCGCCGGCTCGATAAGCGCGGTAGAAAGGTGAATCTTGCCCTGGGAAACACGAAGCAGATTACCAGGATCGGCACCCATCTTCATAGCCATATAACGCCACGAAATCACAGTCTTGCGCTGCTTAAAGTCATCGAATGCGTCACGTAACCACTCGCGGTAGTCGGTATATTCAAAAATCTGCTTCATACAGAAAAAGATAAATCAGCCCGATGAGAAATTCCACCACCGCAGACTAATCTCCGTTGTGAAACTTTACAACGATATCCAGGTCCTTGCTGCAGGTCGCCTTCCACCGACATTCGGGGGCGGAATTTCTTTCCGCATCGACGCAAACCCCAGTAAAATAAAGGGTTCCAGCCTCTTCCTTTGATTTTCCGTATGCCACTCTGTATGCAAGATCCGCCACCGGCGAAGCCTGAACCAAATCCTCGCCCATCAGTTTAGCCGTGAGCCGAATCACACAATTATCCTTGGTGGGCATGGATTCTTCATCCTCGCCCACTCCGGGAATCCAATGAATCTGCAGGGGCCGGAACTCCGGCTCGGGGCTCTTCTTGGCGCAACCCGTTACGAGGACCGCGGCAAGAGAGCAAGCAACAGCTGCGATATAGAAGGCAGCCTTATTCATATCGTTAACGGGTACGCTTGAAGGTGGCGCTAGTCACCCTGTTGCGGCCGTTCTCCTTAGAAGCGTAAAGGGCCTTGTCAGCACGTTCGAACAGGCGCTTAGGATCTTCGCCAGCCACCATTTCGGCAATACCGAAGGAGCAGGTCACCTGCTGCTGCTTGATCAGCTGAGTATTTTCAATAGCCATACGGAGCTTTTCAGCAAGGAACTGGGCATTCTGGATCGGCGTGTCGCTGCAGAGGATCACGAATTCTTCGCCACCCCAACGGACCAGTGCATCCGTATTACGGATCTTGCTCTGGATCAGCTTGCAGAGGTTCACCAACACTTCGTCACCGACGCTATGACCATACTGGTCATTGATATGCTTGAAGTGGTCGATATCCAGAATCACGAAGGAAACAGGGCTGTCATTCTTGACCAGGTTTTCCTGTTCGCGCATCAGGATGCTGCTGAAACCGGCACGGTTGAGGCAACCGGTCAGCGGGTCTTCCTTACTGGACTTTTCGTATTCAGTCTTTTCGATTTCGAGAGCCTTCAGGTTCTTTTCCAGTTCTTCACGCTTCTTCTTGGCTGCGGCCCGTTCACGGCTATAGTCAAAGAAGCGGATGACCAGGATCATGAAGAAGGTCACGAACCACACACCGACGATGCCGGTCGTAAGGTCTTCCTTGGCGATCTTCTTGCCCTTGAAGCAGAGACCGCGGATTTCAAGAGTACCATAGCCCAGGGGAGCGTTGGTACCGGTCTGAATTTCGATCAGGGGGATGTTAGAAAGGTCTACACGAGCCTTATGAACGTCCACCTCGTTCTGAGCAACCCACCAGCCGGCCACGCGGAATTCCTGGGGAACGAACACTGCCGGATAGGTTTCATTCAGGGGGAAGAATTCTATTTCGTTAAACTTCAGTGAAGTTTCATCACCGTCGCGATAGATAGCGCTATCATAACCGCGCATGTAGAGACGGACGGAACCTTCGCCACGGGGCTTCACCCACACGAAGATACTGTCGTAATGGGAAAGATCCTTACCGCGGACCTTACCGTCTCCAAGGAAAATCTTCACGCCAGCATAAGGATAGGCGTAGCCTTCACGGAGTTCATAGTCCATGATGACAGAGGAATCCGTACGGGTCAGCTTTACAGCAGATCCGCCGCCATCCACAGAGTCAGACTGGGCGATGACGTAAGGGAAATCCGACAATTTGAGGAATTCGATATTATCTAAGCCATTTTCGTACGCAAAAAGGGCGATGGCGGTAAGAGCCAACAACACGAAAATCAGGATATTCATCCTGAACAGCACATAGATTTTCTCAAAGAGCCTAGACATAGGAAACCTATACTTGTAAGATATTGTCCCTCAAATATATAAAAATAGGGGCTAACGGGATAGCCAGCCACCCAGTTTAGCTACAAATGGGCGCAAAGTACGGGCCAAATCGGCCTGGGAATGCACATCCGGATGTCCAAGGAGGCCTGCATTATCCGTACGGACCTCCACAAATTCCAAATCCTTGTGACCGGCAGCCAGTTCGGACTGGTAAATGGCCTTTACAGTGGGAGTCAGGTCATCATTGGGCCAGATTTTTGTGGACACCAGCAGGAACTTCACCCCTTCATGGGCCTTGCGCAGTTTCTGAAGGAGCTCCGCATAAGCCTTGGAGAATTCCTTCTTGTCGCCATAAGGAGGGTTTCCCTGGAAGTCATTGATGCCAATAAAGATTACAACCACCTGGGGGTGGAAGCTGCCAAAATCCCACTTGAGGGATTCTTCGGGCAGCTTGCCAGCCAAATCCGCCGGGGCCTCACCGGGAACGGTAAATTCATAAAGGCGAGGCACCTTCCATTCAGGCACAATATTGTCGTAATTGCGGACCATGCCGCGACCGCTAAAGGCGTTCACCTGAAAATCAGCCTTGAAGCCATCGGCAAGCAGGTAGGCATAGCTCTTGGAGGCGTTAGTCTTTTCGAAAACCAGGGACGGGTCATCGGAACCGCTACCTTCATCACCGAAGCCCACGGTAAAGGAGTCCCCAATAAATTCGATACGTCGGCCACTCTGCTTGGGAACGGAGCCAAAACTTCCGGAACCATCCAGAGAAATTCCGTAGACCTTTACGGAACCGGGATTCGTCTCGCTGATTTTCACCAGGCGATAACGGTGGGATTCACCATCTCCGGCCACCTTGACCGACTGGACCTTACGCGCACCGCTAACAAAGGCGGCAACTTCCCTTGAATCTTCTACGAGGATCCAGCGGGATTCCCCTTCCAGATCGAAATCAATAGACTTCGCCACGGCATTAAACTGAATAACTGCCGCCGGAGCGCTAGTCCTACTGAACTGTTTTTGATGATCCCAGCGGCCATTAAAAATGCAATTCTTCGCCAGTGAGCTTTCAGACAAATTATTCATAGAATTTTCCTTGGCCTGGGGAGAAGCCACAAAAGAAGCAAGTGCGAGTCCAAAGACCGCCACTTTAAAAAAAACACCTAATCTCATAAACAAAATTATAGTAATTGTCCCGACGTCCTCAAGCAAGCCTTACTAAATTGTCGTTTATGGGCGTAAACAAGTTTAAATGTTTATTTACACTGTTAGCTGTGTATGGGATGCTGCTAGGCACCTCCATTATGCCCGCATTCGCAAACAGCGAACCAGACACTTCGCAAAGCCCAGGCACCCCCGCCCCAGGTTCCGAAGGAGACACCCTCACCCGCGAAGACGCACGCATGGCCCTTCTCGTGTACAAACTTCTTCAACCCGATGGAAAATTAAAGGGAGCCAACCCGGAACGCGGGAAAAAACTTTTCAATCAAAACTGCAAGTCATGCCACGGCGAAGAAGGGCATCGACTCAACTTCGCCCACGATTACAGAAAGCCCCCGATTTTCATCGGGGACCGAGCTAGAAATGACATGCCAACTTTCTGGTATCAGATGAATTTCGGCGATGATGACCGCAACATGGAACCCTACATAGACGAATTAACACTGGATGAGTTAATCGATATAGCGGGCTATGCGCAGACCCTGCCATAAGAAAACGAATTCTAGGGTTCCTTGCCGTTAAAGACCTTCACTTCCTGAATAAAGGACAGGTCCAGCATTTCCCGTTCTTCCTTTCCATAAATCTGAATTTCAATGACCTGGGGAGACTTGGCCAGTTTCAACGCATGGACAAAGAAAATCTTTTCTTCTTCCTTGGCATTACGCTTGACAGGATCCTTGGCCTTGACGCCAACCAAGGTTCCCACAGTCTTGGCATAACGCAGCACCTTCACCAGATCGAACGTGCTCATCTTCTGATAGTTGCTGCCATACTTCGTAGAGTTCAAGGCCGTCTGCAAAGTATTTTCATCGGCATCATCTTTCAGTTCATAGTCGGGAGCCTTCGCCTCGGGCCATGCCACGACAAAGTCCTTGCGCCATTCTTCGGTAGGTGCAGGAAGACGGTTCACGTCATGCTTTTCGACAAAGGGGCAATAACCGTAGTTTTCCAGAATTTCAAAAGCCTTATGTTCCAGTTCCGGCTTCAAGATAAAACCGTAACCGGGAATGTATTCGGTCGTAGCTTCGGTAAACTGCGGGAAGCGGGAAAGTTCCGCAAGCACTTTCAGATCTTCAATTTTCAGAAGTCGAACGGTATGAACTCTGGCCCCATAATAGGAGGAGTTCCATTCCGAAATTGTAGAGGCAACATTTTCGGGAGGCTTAATCCAGTTCTTGAAATTTTCGATTTCCGCTTCAGGCAGACCACACCTTAAACCCTGAATATAAGTTTCACGGTTCAAGGCAAAGCGGAGGAACACTTCATCATTTTCAACCTTGGAAAGACTTGCCAAAGTGAAAAGCACACGAGGAGAAGTTCCCGTCGATACGATCAGTTCAAAATTGGGCAGGCAGGAAATGTTCTGTTCAGGAATGGAGGCGATAGATGTTTCCACCCAATCCTTGCCAGACTGTTCCATGACAACACCGGCCACCTTACCGTCAACCATGTGGAATTTCACAAATCCCAGCAGCCACAATTCACGCAAGGGGCGAGGCAGGTATTCCCAAGGGAGCTCCTTGTTCTTCTCTACCATGCGGAACGTCGGGTCAAGAACCCACAGCAGATTGCAGGCGTCGGCGACAGGACGAGGCTGTTCCAAAATTTTCAGCAACTGGACGCAGTGATTGCGATCGCCGCGGAAACGTTCCTTTAGCCACCAGGACACTACATCCTGATGCAAGCGGAAACCATTCTTACGAATAAATTCAAGAGCCTTTTCAGACGGAACCAAGCAGGAGTCTTCCTGTTCCAGCCAACCATTCCCTGTCAGGAAATTGAAAATAAAGGACAGCTCGTTTTCGGCAGCACGTTCAGACAGTTGCTTTGTAGACGTAAAGGAATCCACGCAAATCTGGTAACCACGACGATGGATGGTACCATTGGTATTCACCTTCAGTTCCTTGCGCAAGGCGTACGACAACACCAGGCAGATGTGCCAGTCCAGCAAGTTCTGAAAACAGGCGAACTTGGCTCTAGCCGGGAACTCCATTTCAGAAGCCATTCCAAAGCAGCCCCAGAAATTAGAGAAACCGTAGTAGACCATCGTACTACCAGTAGATGTGCGCCACAGCAAATATTCACGGCACATATCCAAAAGGAACTTCTGCAGGTCGCGTACTTTTCCAACCGGAACGGTCAGACGCAATTCATTATAAGTCAAGCCGCGGGAACCGCTATTGTAAACCAAGCTGATGCAGCGACGCTGCCATAGTTCCATCTTGCTAAACAAGTCGGCAGCACGTCTGCGATCATCAAAATAAGACAAGGCTTCGCTCTGGATCAGAGCGTTATTCAAAAGACCCTTATGTCCGAAGGCCTTCGCATGGACACCACGAAGGAGTTGCTTGGACATTCCATCAAAAAACGAATTTAAATCGTACATCAGTCACACCCTATTAGGGCGCCAAATTTAGAAAAAATAATCCGGAGCCAAAGTCTAGGACTTCACAAAAGACTTGATGTCTTCTATGGAGTCGGCAACCTTCTGCTTCATGTTCCAGATCCGCATAAAGCTTTTGCCATAATGTTCCAGCACCACGCGGTTATCAAGAATCAGAACCTTACCAGAATCTTCTTCAGAACGAATCAGACGTCCCAGCCCCTGACGCAATTCCATATAGGCTTCCGGCACATAATAATCCTTAAAGGAATTCTTACCGTCGGATTTCATCTTGGCAGAAATTCCCGCAACAAGAGGATCCATGGGATTCGGGAACGGAAGCTTAGGAATCACCAGAAGTTTCAAGGCGTCTCCCGGGAAATCAACACCTTCCCACAAGCTTTGACAGCCCAAAAGGCAAGCGCCCCTTTCCTTGCGGAACATGGCAATCAGTCCATCCAGAGCACCGTCGACATGTTGGCAAAGAAGCAGTTTGCCCTTTTGCGCAAACAGCGGAGCAAGTGCCGCCTGGGCCTTCATCATCGCCGAAACGCTGGTAAAGAGAACCATGGCATTTTCTTCCACCTCCGGCAAGAACTGACATAGGGTATCGTTCAAAGCCTCGTTATATTCCGGTGCAGAAGGTTTCGGCAAATATTTAGCCACCATTACAGACTGGCGAGCATCCTTTGTAGACGATTCGTTATACACTCTAAGGAAGGGGGCCCTCTTTGGATCCTGGACGTTCAAGCCCATTCTTTCAACAAAGTAAGTCAAGTCACCCTGTACCGCCAAGGTCGCAGAAGTAAAGGTAGCAGACTTGATCCAAGGATAGAACTTTTCTTTCCAGATAGTACCGAAATTCAACGGGTAGGCATGAAGCTTTATGGTATGAGGATTAAAAGGTTCCTCCATAAAGAAGATCCAGTCTTCGCGAGCGCCCTTGGTCAGGAACTCAAAATCAGAAACGAATCTTTCGATCTCCGTCATTCGGCCATTCAGATCATGCACCAATCCAGAAACAGATTCATTGACCCTGGAAGCCATGGCGGAAAGTTTTTCTACCAGTTTCTGAACCTTGGCATACTGGTCCATAAAGCCTGCAGGATCGGCATCATATTCTGCCATCATGCTAGAAGAATACGAGAAGCCATTCTTATTTTTCTGCTTTGTCAGCTTCTTGCCGATCTTCATAAAGAAACGATGCAAGGCCTTTTCCAATTCGCCCAGGCTTTCAACCAAATTAGCGCATACCTCATGGGCTTCAGTACACTCCGCCGGAATTCCAGCCTCGATTTCTACAACGAGGCCATCCTTTTTAGTGCGGGACGGAACCATAGTCTTAATGACATTACGCAGGCCAAAGAACGACACCGTACGGCACAGCGACTGGTTGCTGATTTCAGGCAGACGGTGAGCTTCATCAAACACAATATGTTCGTAAAGCGGAAGCAGCGCAAAATCCAACGACATGTCTGCCAGGAACAGAGAATGGTTTACCAGCAGCAAATTGGAATTCATGGCACGGCGCTTTGCGGCAAGGGCTGGGCACCTGCCATAATTCGGGCACTTTTCTCCAAGGCAAGACTTTGCAGAACTTGCCATCTTGGACCAAAGCACACGATTACGTCCCTGACTAAACGAAGAGCATTCATTCACGTCACCAGTTGTCGTCGTATAGACCCAAGGTATAATAGCCATGAAGGAATCTCTTTCTTCCGGCAAGAGCATATTTTCGGGGGACGCAAGAATTGCCTCAAACTTTCTTAGGCACAAATAATTTTCGCGCCCTTTCAAAACAGAAGCCTTCAACTTGCCATTGTACAAGCAGGACAGCTGGGGAATATCGCGATTCCACAATTGTTCCTGAAGCGCACGGGTTGCCGTACTAATGACGACTCGTTCACCGGATGCAGCCTTGTTAGCGGCGGCCACTAAATACGCAAGCGATTTTCCAGAACCCGTAGGAGCCTCGATGACGCAAAGCCCACCCTTATGCATATTGCGTTCCACCACAGCGGCCAAATCCTGCTGGTTAGAACGGGGCTGATACCCAGCCATATTCTTGGCAAGAATGCCGCCTTCCTGGAAGAATTCTCCCACACGGGGAACGCGGTTCTTTACAGGAACCTCTTCCAGGGGGACTTCCGGCAACTTGTAAGAAAATTCATTTCCGGATTCACCAGAAACGGGCCAGATTGCAGACCAGTTGGAATTGACTGCAACCTTGGAAAGGGCGTTATACAGCCAGCGGTCTTCACCCTGAATTTTTTCCAGGGACATCACAAAAAGTCTGCCGCAGGCATCGGCATCAGGCAACGCGCGGTGTGCCCGGCTCCTGGGAATATTCAATTCCTGGACCAGGGTATCCAAGCGATGATTAGGAACATTCTGGAAGGCGATACGAGAAACCGTCAAGGAATCCCACACCATATGGTTTTCAAAGGAAATACCGACCTTTGCAAAAGTCTGGGTCAGAAACTTCGAATCAAATGCGGCATTATGAGCAACAATGGGATAATCTCCGATAAAGGAATAAATCTTGCCTGCCACACCTGCAAATGATTCTGCATTTTCAAGATCGCTCTTGTATATTCCAGTCAGATTTTCAATAAAGGGGCGCAAGGAAGCCGTCGTTGGCTTGACCAGATAATCCACATCTTCAACAGGGACCCCATTTTCAAAACGGACCAACGCGACTTCGATAATTTCATCTTTTTCAAAATCAAGACCCGTTGTCTCAAGATCAATCGCAACAAAAGTCGGAATATTTCCCATATTTATCCTCACCAAAATTCTAATGCAGAGACGGAATTGCAGCCTGCAACTGGTCTAGATTATTTTCACCATTCTTCAGCTTCAATGTATCGTTAATCGCTCTCCAGGGAGACCCATAACGGAAAGGTTCAATGGAACCTCCATCAGGAATATTCTTTCCTTCCTGGGGATAATAGTAGTCCATAAAATAGGCCCCTTCGACCAGTCCGTTAAACTTAAAGCGGCCCGCATTATCACAAGGTTCTATAAAATCCTTATCAGACTCGATGGAATGCAGACGGACCAGGGCACCTACCTTTGCACCGGGGACAGCACCCTGCAACGTTGCAAGTTTCAACTTCGCCACCGTTTCAAATTTCTGCAGTTTCTTGTACTTCAGTTCAACAACGGTATCACGAACGCCATTACTGTCGGCAGCCGCCAACGTCGTATCGTTATACCCCATCAAGAAGTTCATCGTAAGGTCCGTTCCCCACGGGTCAGAATTCAATACCACAAAACGCACCGGATCGATTTGCTTGACCTGAACCTCGGTCGTATCCTTGTTAACCGCCACATAGAAGGTTTCTTCTACAGAATCCAGTTTGGGCTTATTAAACAAGACGATTAGGGAATCGTCAGGGAACAGGTTCTTTGACTTCGAGACAGCCTTCACCGTACTTACCGCAGGCGGAAGCGTATCGGACTCCATCTTCTTCCATTCCCATTCCACTTCATTTCTTGCCGTATCCAAAGTTCGATAAAGCGAATCCTTTCCGGCAAGGCAAGTAAACTTGTAAAGAATTTCACTTTTGGGTGCCGGATCAAAATAGAACTGCGGCTTATTGGAAGATGCTCCCAAATAAACAAGCTTCGGATACACCTTCTCATTTTCAGGAGAAGTCAGGAAGCAGTTGGCAGAATCTCTAAACAGGGAATCAAAATAGACGTTTCGTGTAAAGTTCGCTTCCAGCACATTTGCAAAGGGCTGAGATACAGATTCCAGTTCCAGATGAGACGAGTCCATATCTGCCACGGCAATCCATAAGGTATCCGTTGTCTCTGCAGTCAGGTGAATATCCTGGGTCCAAACGCCAGCCTGTTCCGTTGCCAGTTCCACCTTCTGGTTACCATTGCCATCCACAAAGGCTACGACACGATACATTCCCGCCTTAAGACCCGTCAAGGTAAAATGCCCCGCACTATCGGCTCGAGTCACATACAGGGGCGGTTCCTTAAGAATCATAGGCAGGGAGTCCAGCGCCTTGGTTACAGAATCGCGGTACTTATCCAGATAATGTTTCGTTTCACGATCTGCACCCATCAGGAACAAACCCACACTGGGAAATTCCTTCTTCTTTGCCATAGCCGCATTCACAAGAACTCGGCCCGAAAGAGTCAGCGAGTCAATATAGGCTCCCGTCGAGAACACAACCTGGAAAGGCTTTGCAAGAGCATTGCCGCGCAAATCCTTGATACCACCCGCAAACGTTACTGTGTACGTCGTTCCAGAATCAAGCTCTGCACGAGACGACAACTCCAGAGTTTTGCCGCTGACGTCAAACCGCACTCTTTTATCAATCGGCGGAGAAATAGAAACAGCGCTCCTGGGAATAGAGGCGTTAATCCATTCGTCAAATTCAAGCTTTACATAAAGTTCGTTAGGATGGTTTGTCGTATACGGAGCTGGATACACCCCCGCCACACGCGGAGGCAACTTATCTTCGGGGCCACCGGACGGAGCCACCTGCGTCGCACAGGCCACAAGCAAGCTCGCAACAATCGCACCTAGAACGTATACGGTCTTAAAAAATTTCATCCTAACAACACTTTCAGACTTAATCAATCAAGTGGATAATCTTGCCCAGTCGGCTCCAGCGGATCTTGAAGGGCAGACGCCACCAGGTAAAGGGATTGGACAAGGCGAAAGACTCATCTTCATTTTCAAAAGAGAAGTAAATGACAAAAGCCTTGGCGCGCATATTACGGAGCGACACATATCCCCAATAACGACTATCTGCGGAATTATCACGGTTGTCACCCATCATGAAATACTGAGGAGTCTGAACCACATAGTAATCCATTTTTTTACCGCCGAGAGTCAAGTTCTTCCTGATTTCAAAAACAGGAGAACGAGCCACATCAGCCTTCAGCGAATCAGCCAGGGAATCAGCAACAACGGAATCCGTAACCGCAGAATCGACAACAGCGGCACTAACAGCCGATGCATTCAAAGCGTTCACATTGTCTTCCAGATCCTTCAACATAGAAGCTTCGAAACCGATGTAGCTAACTTCGCGCATCAGCCCACCCTTGGCATGGGGATCCAGCATAGGCAAATAACAGATACGGGCCAGTTCCCTGAAATAGGCGAAGCTCATCACCCCAGAAACGGTGTCCCCCTGGGTCACACGCTGCTGAAGGATAGTACGATTGCGGCGGAACAGTTCATTCATGGCCAGCCCGCGGTCATTTTCTACCGGTATGCGGAAGTTCTCGAAATCGTAGTTATTGCTTTCGACACCATCCTTCCACAGAGAAATATCAAGCTTGACGGAGTCATCCGGATTTTCCTGGGCGACAAGGGAACGCAACCACCAGAGCTTATCCAACGGCAGGGAATCCACATACAGAGTATCACCTACAGACGGCACAACAAAAGGTTCTCGTTCGTCACGAGGAGACATGGTTCGAACCGTACTAGTCCATTTACCACGTCCGGGCAAGGTATCCTGCTTAACGCCATTCACATAAAGACGACCGCCATGAACGGCAACCGTATCGCCACTCACGGCCACACAGCGCTTGATGTAATCCTTCGGACCATCGCCATAATGAACTAAGTGAGGCTGTCCCTCTTCAGGTTCATGATCCCAGTAGAAATTGCCAAGCATCAAGGCGTTAAAGAGATGAGTATAGCGGCGAGGATTACCATCGGGATATTCAGGTTCCCCGGGATAACGGAAAATTGCCACATCCCCAGGCACGGGATCGGTAATAGCAGGGAACTTCTGATTTCCAAAAGGTATGGGAGAGCCATAGGTAAACTTCAAACCGAGAAGGAAGTCTCCTGTTTTCAGCGTATCTTCCATAGATCCGCTAGGAATCTGGAAAGCCTGAATCACATATTGGATTACAATCAACGCCAGAGCAATGGGAACAATTATTTCCCTAAACAAGCCCTTCACAAAACCCTTCACAGAAAAAACTTTCTTCTCTTGCAAGTTGTCCTTCATCTTATTTTCCAAATTAAAATCTGACTTATAATTTTACAGGCTGCGAATCTTTTTGAACATGGCCTGGCTTACTACCAGTTCAGTCCTGCTCTTATCTCGAAGCACCATGGTAATGCGGGAGTTCACCTTGCGATACTCTGCGATATGGTCAATCGAAACAATGGTCGAACGGTTAACGCGTATAAAATGCATGGGATCCAAACGTTTCTCAAGTTCCATGGTCGACACATCGACTATATGCATCTCGTTCATCGTATAGACCATGGTAAAACGGCCTTCCGTCTGAAAACGGACCACTTCATCTACACTCAGAAAGATACAACGATCTCCTTTTCGAACCTGAATTCGCTGCAGGTAGAAATTGCTCAAGTCTACCACGTTACGGAACTTCTTCCAGGTAAAATCAGGAGGCGCCGGAATACTAAAACCATCATCGGGGAATATCTTGCGCAGTTTTTCAACTGTGGCCATCAAACGTTCCGAATCAAAGGGTTTCAGCAAATAATCAACCGTATTTTCTTCAAAGGCCTTTAAGGCAAACTCATCATAGGCGGTCGTAAAGACCACATACGGGACTTCCTCCGGATTCAAGGCATGCAGAACATCAAATGCATCCATATCCGGCATCTGGATATCCAGAAAGACGACATCAGGAAGATGGTCCTGAATAGCCTTGATTGCCTGAGCTCCAGATTCTGCCTCCCCCTGAATATCAAACTCGCTCGCGTAATCCCCCAACATGGAGATGATGCGGGCACGAGCCCAAGGCTCGTCATCAATCACTAAGGTCTTGACCTTCATTTCGGATCCTTGGATTTCTGGACGGGAGCCGTCATGATTCTAAACAGTTCTGCACGACGGCCATTTTCATCTTCATAGACCTGACCTGCAGAATTCATATAAACCAGATTTCCAGATGCAGAGCGTTTAAAATTCCAGTGAACACTATCTGCACTTTCAGAGGCAGAGGGCAAAACAATCCTTATGGAACTATCCACTACAGAAAACACACCCTTCAGGGAATCCACCTGCATGGAATCAGTTACACGGGTCTGCACCGCATTAACAGTGGAGTCTTCATTCAAGGTTATGCGCAATGCCTTCATGGTGCAATCATCACAAGGCATACTTCCCGAATAGAGGCCCGTCACATCCTTCGGCAATTCAACAGGCGGAAGTTCCGGTAAAGGTTCAGACTTTTCTTCAGAGCAGGAAGAAATCAGCAATGCCATCCCAACAGGAAGCAAAAACCTTACAAATGAAAAAGCCATGGAGTTCGAAATCTTCATGGCTACAATTTAACAAATTAGCCGTTTAGGCATTAACAGAAATTATCTAAAAACCAGTCGAATGCACCAAACGAAGGCCCAAATCCTTACCCCGATAAAGGGGTTCCCTTTTAGCAACAGTATCGGCGGCAAGGGCCTTGACTTTATCGCCCCAGCCACCTCCACGAACGACTTTCAAACTGCCGGATTTCGCCCCGGTATAATTCATCTGCGATTTAGTCGGTTTCACTCCGTACCAGTCGTTAGTCCACTCCGCCACATTGCCAGCCATATCATAAAGGCCATAGGCATTAGGCATAAACTGAGCCACGACAGCGGGGCCACTACTTTGTACATAATAAGCGTATTTAGAAGCTTCTTCCCGATCCCAATAATATGTCGTAGTCGTTCCAGCACGGTAGGCGACTTCCCATTCCATTTCCGTAGGAAGTCTCACGGACTCAACGCTGTAATCAACATACAAGTTCTGCAGATATTGTGCGTTTTCGACAGCCTCATAGACATAGGCCGTATCAAGCCCCACCTTTTTCGATAGAGCATTGCAGAACAAGATTGCCTCATACCAGTTTACGTTCGCCACCGGAATACTGTCACCAGAGACACCCATTGCCGGCAAGGAATCCATAATGGTTCTATACAAAGACTGGGTCACCTCCGTCTTCCCGATTTCAAAGGAACTCACAGAAAAAGACATGGAGCCTCTTTTTACAGAGGACGCAGGAATCTTTACCCAGCTTACATAATAAGACAAAAGGGAATCCGAGCTCAATGCAGAACTACACGAAGGTTCCGCAGAACCCGAAGACTCTTGAACAGGGCTTTCCGATCGGCTAGAAGAACTTTTGACAACGGCACTAGACTGACGTTCATGCCCACTGGAGGAGGTTTCGTCCAAATCTTCAGGCGCCCCACCAGCAACAGAACTGCAGGACACCATCAAACCCATGGCAAGAAACCCTAGGCATAAGCGGAACCTCATCAGCGGATAACTCCCACACGGTACAGTTTCTGCTTAGTCTTTCCAGACTTGAAATCTACACGCAGGCGAGCGGTGTATACGTCCGAACCTAGCTTTTTCAGGTCAAGGTTTTCAAACTGATTGCGGCCAGCCACAACATCAGACATTTTCTGCTTGAACACGCAGAGGCCCGTTATGTCATACAATTCAATCGTTGCGGAATTGGCTTCTGCACCAACTTCAAAACGGGCCTTGGCCACCCCGCCACGCACCGGATTGGGGAACATGAAGAATTCCGTAATTTCATCCTTAGACTTAGAAGCCTTCACATCCTTCAGCTTGGAGGCATCAAGATAGCCAGTACGTTCGTTACCGCCGGCAGGCAAGGTCCATGCGGCAGCATTACCCGCAGCATCTTCAGCAGCCTTCTGCAAACGGAATGCACTAACGTTACTTCTGTGGAAGGCATAAAGTTCCGGGCCAGCAGACTTGCTACTACCAACAGCGTCCGTTACATAAATACTCATAGGCTGCAATTCACTCAGGGAGTCCACATACTCAAAACTACCTGCAGCAAGGGGGAACTGTCCAGAAACCCGCTTGGCCTTTCCCGTATAGGCATAAATCAATCCGTCATTGTTAGGAACAAGAATTTCCGGAACATCATCACCAGTCACATCAACCAGCAACGGGTCGCTAAAGAATCCATACACAGGACTACCCTTTGAAATCTTCACGGGGAATCCAGAAACGGGCAAGCCAAAACGATCGAGGGCATAAACCAGGTTATCTCCCAGGAATACGATTTCAGGATAACCATCTCCGTTTACGTCACCCAGGGCCATACCAGAAGTTTCATCAGAGAGGCCGCTGGAGCCAGCAGCTCCACGCTCATAATTCTTGGTCCAGACAACAGACTTTCCATTCCGTTTTCTAGCAGACACCGTTCCACGGCTGCCGAGGACAATGGCTTCCTCAACACCGTCGCGATCCATGTCTGTACAGGAAACGCGGTAGAATTTTTCAGTTCCGTGAACTTTTGCGGGTTCACTTTCATAGGTAGCAGAATTCACCTTGGAACCGAAGCCCACTTCACCTTCGTCCGTAACATAGGCAATCTTGGAATTGCCATCCTCATCCGTACCACAGAAAGCCATATCTGTAATATTTCCGCCGGCAGTCACCTTGACGTCAAATCCCCTAGAGAACTTTCCGTCGCCAATTTTCACATTTCGAATCTGATGTCTAGTCGCATACCACAGTTCATTTCCAACCACCATGGGGCCAGCCACCACAGAGTCCACATCCAACGCCGTTTCACTTACGTAGGATTCGCTTTCAAACTGCGTACGGACCAGATGCTTTTCGTGAAGCGAATAAACGTATTTGCCATCGCTAGCCATACCCAGCAGGGGACCATAATTGGAACCGATGCGATAAAGCGGAATTTCCTTTTCAGTCCCCTTATTCGTCAGCTGTTTTTTAACAACGACCGTATCCGCATCAAACAAGGTATCACCCAAAGCGCTAAATGCCTGCAGGGATCCATTGTCTGCACCGAACACAACAATTTTCTCCCCGCTCTTTTCAGGATTATCCACAAAGACTGCGCCACGGACGATTCCGTTCAGGCCAACCTCTCTCGGGAACTTGCTGTCTTCAATACTTCCATCATCAATAGAAACGGTCACCGTAATAAGAGTCGAGGCAAAATTAAGGACGCTATCCCCCATCAGGCCGTTAGCCGTCTTTTCCTTTCGGAAATCTTCGGGAACGGAAACAGAAATCCTGATACCCGTATAACCGCCCTGGGTCGTCATGGTATTCGCATAACCGGTGGGATTGATGGTCTTTACCGTATCGAATTTCTGCTTTGAAGATTTGTCCGCTACGCGCAAATGAGGCAGCAAATCCGCACCACTTCCGTAATCATAGGTATCTTCGCCCAGGGCGTTCTTAAAGGTCTTTCCGATACTCAGCACGCCATCGGCTTCAATCAGTGAAAGTCCAAACTGATGGTCACGGAATTCATCGCCGGCCCAATAGTTGGCAACACCATCTTCCAAATTTCTACGAAGGAACCATTCGTTCACCTTCCACACGGCAATACCGCTTGCAGGGATGCCCGCATCAAAGGAGCTTACATCAAGAATGACACCACGGGCCTTCTTCTTGTTCACCTTGCATTCCCCCTTGACACAAGTGCTATCCTGGAACACAAGGTCAAGACTATCTACGGGAACGGTCCTGATTGTCGTATCTGAACTTTCGTCAGGTTCACCCAGCACCACGCTCACCTCGCCATCCTTGTTCCAGGAACGCTGACGATTTTCTACAAGCAGGTATTCAGATGCGCTGAGAGGCACCTTCAGGACTTCAGTACAGACATTTTTACTCTTGGATTTTGAGCAGGCCCCGGAACCGGCTGCAGCCACATCCACAGAAATTTTCTTTCCTGCAGAGGGGCGAACTTCCTGAACGGAACTCCACCCCATATAGGTTCGTTCCCAGGCCGCAGGCAGTGCAGGCAAGAATCCATTTCCTGCATTATAGCCGGCAAAGTCCATCAAGTCAAAATAACCCAGGCGAGAAATTCCCTTCACCACATCATAGGTATCGGGCATACCAAGCTGACGGCCTATCTGATTTACCAGAATCCCGTTTACACCCCAGTTCAAACCATCCTGGGAAGCGGTTTCGCTCATGACCATTATAGAACGCAAGGTATCGATAGAGGCCCCCTTAAGAGCAAGACCGTCAACTACAGACTTCTTGCTAGAGGAATCAGCCTTTAGAGCAACATTTGCCAAGGTATCAGACAGGAACGGCCAATACTCCCCGCTAACAAAAGCGTCTATAAAATCGGCAGGGGTGTCGGCATTGTTCGAACCCATGGTACCGCCATCCATCAACCGGCTGGCACCGGCATGGATAATCATAAAGGCACGTTTCGTATTCGGATTTTTCGAAAGGGGAATGCTAAAGGGCGAATCGCTGGATTCATGAGCGGCCATTACGGCATCGTACACGAACTGCATATAATCGCAAACACGGGAAGAATCAAATTCAGCAGTCTTTTCGCCATCCCTCTTGCTGGTTCGATTATAGTCGATGATTTGCTTCTTCAGCTTGTAAGCACTGGAAGATTCCGGAAAAATTCTGGACTTGATTACAATATTTCCGCCACTGGCAGCCTTGTAATAGGCATTCGCAAAATCAAAATGCTTTTTCCAATAGGGCACACTATTGCGACGGCCCGGCGGATCCAACTTATACGAATCCTTCTTCTTTTCGTCAGAGTCGAAAGTTCCATTTCCCGTGGTCAACGAATTGTCAGTCTTTTCTTCGGCAAACTGAACTCGAATCGCAAATACCTCCAAGGTATCTGCAGCAAAACTAAAAGACGCCTGGAACAAAACCAAGGCAAACAAAAGGCTAATCTTATAAAAAAAACTCATCTTCACAACCTCAATCTACAAAAATCAAAAACAGCCGCGCCGGAATCACAACCTAAAAAATTACTGTTCAACAAGCTTAAAACTCCGGGGAACATTCAATTTCCAGGTTCCACCGCTAAAAGACTTTCCGTGGGTCACCTTCTTGATTTTTATTTCCAGGAATCGCTTTTCCCCACGTTCAAAAACAATGGTCTCGGGTAACACATTTCCCTCAAATTCGCGGAACCCGGAAAACTTCAACGTTTCAGGTTTTCCGTCACGTCCCGTATAGGTTAGCTGAACCACTCGCGAATCCTGCAATTCATAGGTAAAGTGACGTCCCGTCCCATCAACGGCTTCGTGGCCAGGCACCACATCCTCGTAATTATCCGGAAGTAACTTACCCTCAAAAAAAGCCGCAATCTGATGGATATGAACCAGGGGTAAGCTCCGGTCATTGAGCAGCCCAACCATATAGCCAACGCCCTTCACATAAAGCTTTTCTGTGGGGAAGGTCATGAGCCAACCTTCTTCCGTCCAAAGCATCGAGGCAACCCCAATGCCCATGGGGCCCGTCAACTCCATGCGATAACGTTTTCCAGGTACAGAAAACAGGACGGCATCCAGCTCCTGATTTTCACCATTCTGGACAATGGTCAGCTTAAACTTAGCCCGCAGACTATCCTGAGGAGCAATTTCCTTATCCGCCACAGGTGCGTCTGTGCGAACCTTGCCCCCCGTACAGCCGGCAACAACAAACATGGCCAGTACCAAGGCACAGACAGGCAGCAAAGAGAAAAGAGAGCGAAATCTAAACAGCGGCATAAAGCAACCGCCTTTTACTTTTTCTTGATATTAAGGAAGCGCCTTGCTTCAGGATGCTTCGGAATAAGCTTCAGCAATTTCTTGTAGGCAGCCGTGGCTTCAGCCTTATTGCCAAGGGCTTCCTGAATGGCAGCCATATGTTCCCAATAAACGGCATCCTCATCAAACTTCGGATCCTTGATTTCCTGCATGGTCTTCAGGGCCTCTGCATAAAAGCCCTTGCGATACTGCCCCCATGCCTTGGAATCCAGATAAGCCTCAGTGGGAGTTTCCGACTTTTCCATGGCAAGAGCCTTCAAAACCATCTGGAAACCCTTTTCCACTTCGTCTGCGTTGCGGTTCAGGTCAATCAAGGTATAGCCATAATAATTCAGGACTTCGGGCTGATCTACACTGCGGGCGCGAACGCTATCCAACAGGAATTCAAACATCTTGAAGGATTCTTCATAGCGTCCCATGCGTTCCAGATTCATGGCCATCAGCATGCGCACATCCATGTTCAACGAATCGACGGCGGCAATTCCCTCGTAAAATTCCTGTGCCTTGGCACGCTTCGCATTTGCAAGGGCGATCTTGGCAGAATCATACTTATCGGTCTGCAAAATTTCCTGGGCTTCATTGGCCAGAATACGTCCATAGACGCTACGGAACTGCAACTTGTTCCGTTCCACTTCCGCGTTCATCTTGCGCAAAGTTACAGAATCAGCCACTCCGGCCAGCGGGCTCCACTTATCCCAAACGGCGATGAGGGAATCCAGCATCTTGTAGGCCTTGTCATACATCTTTGCAGAGCCGTACATCATGGCCAACATGGCCTTTTCTGCACCCATCGACACAGAGTCAGCCTTCTCGGCATAAAGCACGGCATCGTTCATGCGCTTTTCCTTGACGGCGATTCCAGCCAGGGCGTGGTAAGCATTAGCCGCATAAACCTTCTGGTCGCCCAACGATTCAGCCGCCTGCAGCAGGTGAACCTTGGCGCTATCGACGTCTCCATGAATATTCTCGTAATGGCCCAGGAAGTTTGTCAGCACAGGAGAACGGACACCATCCTCATAGTATTTCTTCTTGAGCAGGGTATATGCAACAGCACGGTCCGTTTCCGCCAAAGTCGTCATCAGGAGAACGACCATGGATTCGTTGTCTTCGCTAGAGCCAGTCAAAGTATCTACGACAGCTCGGGCTTCCTGCAATCGGCGCTGGAACACAAGTCCCTGAACCATCTTGGTCAAATATTCCTTGTTGCCCGTAGCATCGTGAGCCCGTCCAAAAAGATCGATTACAGAAGAATCCTTATGATGTTCCAGCAACAAGTTCAGCTGACGCTGTAACAAGGACGGCATATAGTTCACCTGGGGCAGCAGCAAGTCATAAACACGGATCAGTTCATCCGCATCCTGAACGGCCTCCAGGAACAAGCTATAATCGTAAAGCAAGGTCATGTCCTGATACTTGCTGGAATCAAGGGCTGCCTTGAAATACTTACGACAGGAATCGGCCACACCCGCCTTCACATAAAGGTGTGCCAGCAAGGACAACTGAGAGGCAAGAATCTTACCCTTCAACTTCTGGCCACGCATGGCCTGAATCAAAGCCAGGGAATCATTGCCCTCGGCCATGAGCATTTCGGCCAACTTGAAGGTCAAGAAGCGGTTGTAAGGGTCAGACTCCGCGGCATGCTGCCAGAACACATTGGCCAGAGTCTTTTCGCCACGCATTTCCATTTCGAGAGCGCGGATAAAAGATTCATGGGCGGCATCGATATTTTCAGGAAGGCGCGGTTCCTCGGCACTTACAGCCACACCGCCTTCAGCAATCTGTTTTGCCACAGCGGCGGCAATCGCCAGGGAATCCGCCTTGCTCAAGGTAACGGCCACTTCCTTTTTCGCAGGAGCGGAACTGCAGGCGTTCAGCAAGAACACCGCCACCACCATCAGCGACAAAAAGAAAGACTTCACCAAAACAGACCTACTCGACAATTACAAAGTTAATCTTGGTATCCGGCGGCAGATAATCGCCATACTTGGGAGAAGTTTCGATCACTGCACCCGGAACAGGATTTTCCATATCTTCGGGAGCCTTGGCGCGCTTGATACGTCCAACCACAAAACCCAGCTTTTCAAGCTTCGGGTAAACTTCGTCAATGGGAGTACCGGCAAAATTCGGCAACAAGGTCTTACCGGTAGTCACACCGGCAGAAATCACCACCTTCACGGTATCGCCAATACGGACCTTTTCACCTGCGATAGGAATCGTACGAATCACCACACCGCGAGGAATGCTCTGGTGGGCCCCCTTCACAATGGCACCCTGCACAAGACCGGCACGGGCCAGGGAAATAGAAGCCTGCTTCTGGCTCTTGCCACGAAGATCAGGAATCTCGACCTGACGGAGCCCCATGCTGCGAGTCAGCTTCACGGTACGGCCAAGCTTTGCCACACGGCCTGCAGCAGGAATCTGCACAAGAACCTTGCCGGAATCAATAGTCGCACTGTAGCGCCCCTCTTCCAGCCATTCAAACTTAAAACCAGCATCTGTCAGCGCAGCCTCGGCAGCCTCCTGACTCATGCCTTCCAGATTGGGAACCTCACCCGTGCTGGCAAACTTACCGGCAAAAGCGGGCATCAATACTTTATCTACAGCCAAGGCGAGAAACACCAAAAGGACAATCCAGATAGCGATAGCCTTAACCACGGGAGCCTTTTTCAGCCACCCGCCAACACGACCCACAAGGGATTTTAATTTATCCATATTAGCCCTTGCTAGCCTTTTCCTGCAGGGCGTTTTCGTCGAAGATGACGATATCCTTGCCGGTCATAGCAATAGCATTCGCCTTCACCAACATAGAGCAAATGCGGCTAACCGTTTCACGGGTAGTACCAGACATGTCGGCCAGCTGCTGCTGGGTGGGGCGGTTGTGAATAACAGTTACCATAGTGCCGGCATCAGTATGAATGCGAACACCACGTTCTTCCATCAAGTTCAGAAGAGTTCCAGCCACGCGTCCGCTTACAGACATCGTAGACAAGGAACCGATCTGCTTGTTTGCCTTACGCAGACGCTTACTAATTTCGCTCAGCAGCGCCATGGCAATTTCGGGAGTCTGACGAATCAGGGTCAAGAAGGATTCACGGTGAATGATCATCATCTGGGCATCCGTCACCGTACGCACAGAGGCAGACCTAGGTTCACCGTCAATCAAGCTCATTTCGCCAAAGAAGTCACCGCGTTCCAGGAACGAAAGAATCGTCTCACGACCATCAACGCCGGTCATGTACACCTGGACGGAACCGGAGGCGATCAGATACAGAGCCTGCATCGAGTCGTCGCCCTCCAGCACCACGGTTTCATCGCGGTTATAGTTCTGGACAACAACCAGATTGGCCAGCATCGAAAGCTGATCCTCGTTCAATTCAGAAAAGAGCTCCACACCCTTCAGCAAACCAACAACGTTATTGTCCATAAGAACTTCTCCTTCCGCTTCAATTAGTCCATGTCAACGATAATGCTCTGATCGCGCTTAGCACCGATAGAAATCATACCGATCTTCACGCCAACCAGTTCTGCCATACGGTTCAGGTACTTCTTAGCATTTTCCGGAAGATCTTCCATCTTGCGGCACTTGGTAGTATCGCACTTCCAGCCCGGCATTTCTTCGTAAACCGGCACGCAACGACCGACCTTGGACAGCTGGTTCGGGAACACTTCGATCTTTTCGCCATCGCATTCGTAGTGAGTGCAGATCTTGATGGTGTCGAAAGTATCCAGGACGTCAAGCTTGGTGATAGCCAGGTGAGTCAGGCCGTTAACGATAGCAGCCTTGCGGACAACCGGAGCGTCGAACCAACCGCAGCGACGGTTACGACCGGTGGTTGCACCATATTCGTTACCGATCTTACGGAGGGTGTCACCCATTTCGTCCAGAAGTTCAGTGGGGAACGGACCGTTACCAACGCGAGTGGTATAAGCCTTGACAACACCAACGACCTGGTCGATAGCGGTGGGGCCGATACCTGCGCCGCAGCTTGCATAACCAGCGACAGTGTTGCTGGAGGTCACGTACGGGTAAGTACCCTGGTCCACGTCCAGGATGGTGCCCTGAGCGCCTTCGAACACCAGCTTCTTGCCTTCCTTCACAGCCTTGAACAGGAGGGCGCTAGTATCGCAGACGAACGGCTTGATCTTCTGACCCAGTTCCAGGTAATCCTTGATCACCACTTCCGGATCAATTTCGGGAACATCGTACATCACCTTGAATTCTTCGTTATGAACCTTGGCCATAGCTTCGACGCGGGGGCGCAGTTCACGTTCGTCCATCAAGTCACCGACGCGAACACCGATACGGTTCACCTTGTCGCTGTAGCAGGGGCCAATGCCGCGGCCGGTAGTACCGATAGCAGCCTTGCCAGCCTTCTTTTCCTTGGCCTTGTCCAGAGCAGAGTGGTACGGCAGCACGACCTGAGCATTGTCAGCAATGAACAGGTGGCCTTCCGGGTTGATGCCCTTAGTATGGAGGTCGGCAATTTCTGCAAGAGTCTGGATCGGATCCAGCACAACGCCGTTACCAATAACGCAAAGCTTGTCGTCATGCATAATGCCAGACGGAATCAGATGGAACACAAACTTCTTGTCACCCACTTCAACAGTGTGACCAGCGTTTGCACCGCCCTGGAAACGCACCACGATATTTGCGTCCAGAGTCAAGAAATCCACAACCTTGGCCTTACCTTCGTCACCCCACTGGGAGCCGATTACAACACGATTTGCCATATATCCTTCGTTTTGTTTATGACCCATTCGGGTCGATTAGTTAAACAGGAAATTAGCTACCCAGAGCGTTTCTCCGGGACCTTTTTCGCCTACAAGATAGTAAAGAGCGTAAAGCGGAAAGGATAAAGGCTAAAGAAATGACGCATAAAAACCTGCTTTACACTTTAAACTTTAACCTTTAAGCTAAAAAGGGCGGAGCCCCGCCCCTCGCTCCAACCGGCAAAGCCGTTTTCCGCTACCCCACCCAGCGGGGACACCCCGCAACACCCCACAGCAGAAAGTACAGACAAGGTAACGAGCGCGAGGTATGAGGTATGAGGTATGAGGTAGTGAGCGACGAGCCGCATGCCTTTGCGCTGTCATCCTGAGCGGAACGAAGTGGAGTCGAAGGATCCAGTGAGAGGACGAGGCGTGAGGTCACAGGCATCAGGCGCGAGGTAGTGAGCGACGGAGGCGCCTAATGTCACCCTGAAGGCGCTCAGGGTCTCGTGCGTTCATGGGATTCTGAAACAAGTTCAGAATGACAGTCCACACAGTTCACTTCTTTCGTATCTCATAATTCATATCTAAATTCCTCCTCCGCAAAAAAAAGGAACAGTGAAGTTGAACTTCACTGTTCCTTTTTTTTTGTTAACAGCTCAAACCTCTAGGTAGCAAAGCTACCGACCTCAAGCCTCAAACCCAATAACTAGGGTACGTCTACAGAATCCAGGATCTTCTGGACTACAGTTTCTGCAGAAATTTCTTCCGCTTCAGCTTCATAGCTCAAGACGATACGATGGCGGAGAACTTCCATAGCCACAGCCTTCACATCTTCCGGAGTCACGTAGGCACGGCCCTGGATAAAGGCATGAGCCTTTGCAGCCTGGGCAAGACCGATGGAGGCACGGGGAGAAGCTCCCACTTCAATGAAGCCCACCAGATCAGCGCGCTTGATGCTGCCCGGATCACGGGTAGCCAACACCAGGTTCACGATATATTCGCGGACACGTTCGTCCACATAAACCTGCTTCACAAGCTCACGAGCCTTCAGGATATCTTCCTTGGTGGCCACAGCATTAGGCTGACGGAGACCAGCACCGGCGACAGCATCCAGGATGCGCATTTCATCGGCCTTGTTGGGGTAAGAAACCTTCACCTTCAAAAGGAAACGGTCCACCTGGGCTTCGGGCAGCGGGTAGGTACCTTCCTGTTCGATGGGGTTCTGGGTAGCCAAAACCAGGAACGGTTCATCCAGCTTGAAAGTTTCGTCGCCAATAGTAATATGGCGTTCCTGCATGGCTTCCAGCAAAGCACTCTGAACCTTACTGGGAGCGCGGTTGATTTCGTCAGCCAGCACCAGGTTGGTAAACAGAGGGCCCTTGCGAGTTTCAAACTTAGCTTCGCGGGCGTTATAGATTGTAGTACCCAGCAAGTCAGCCGGCAGCAAGTCCGGAGTGAACTGGATTCGCTTGAAGTCCAAAGAAACGGCATCAGCAAAAGCCTTCACCGCAGTAGTCTTTGCAAGACCCGGAAGGCCTTCCAGAAGAACGTGACCATCAGCAAGAATACCAGTCAAAATACTTTCCACCATGGCCTTCTGGCCAATGACGGTATCTTCCACTTCACGCAGCAGATTCTGACAGAAAGCGCTCTGCTGACGAATCTTTTCAGAAAGTTCCTGAATATCCATTTTATTATTCCTCAAATTATTTCAAACTGAATTTAGCAAATTTCATAAAAGGGATGAGGTACGAGAGACGAGAGAAAAAATCAGATACGAGATACGAGTTATTATAATCGCGCCGAAGACGCCTAACTTATTAATTCATATCTAATTTCCTGGATTCTTCGACTTCGTGCTTCGCACTCCGCTCAGAATGACACGTAGACGAATCACCACTCATCGCTCACCGCTCATAACTCACAGCTCACCACTCTTCCCTGATTCCCATTAGTTTCATGGCCAGTTTCCAGGTTTCCCTGTTTTCAAAGCCGTCACGTTTGCCGCCACCATAGCGGGCATGGGAGAATTCTTCCAACAGGGATTCCCATCCTTCCAGATTGCCCTGCTTCTGCAGCACTTCCAAGTTAACCTTTTCTGCATCTAGGTAAAAACGTTCAGCCGCATATTCCTTGCAGATTGCCTCCAGATCCAAAAGCCACTGGCGACTATCAGCCGAATTCACACGCTGTTTCAGAACAGTCATCTTCCCCAGCAATTCACTTTCGGCAGCCTTTTTAGCCGTCATGGCAGCACGGTTCGAGGCACGGCGTTTCATCCGTAGCATCCCAGCCAAAAGCACGACAACCGCCACCATAACGCCAATCATCACAGGCAGCACACTGGCAGGAGCATCCACACGCAGGGGCACGCTTTCGGTTCGCAAGGTCAAGGGCATCCCCATCTGAGTGGGAATATCGTACTTCAACACGGGAATATTCAGATTCCCCGTATCCTGAGCCAAAATCTTATAGTTAAAAGTAATGGAAGCGATTTCCTTCCCGTCCTTAACGGAGCGGGCCGATTCCTGGCTAACGCCAATCTGCTCCAACCCCTTTGCGGTGGCTGAGTTCGTAGGCAATACCAGCAAGGCGCTTCCGCTAACACTCCAGCTCACCGTCACCGGAAAGTCAATGGTATCCCCCACAACGGCATTCATGGGCAACAAAGTCCCATCCTGGGAATGAACCCCTGCCACAACGGTAATCCCCAACTGTTCCGCAGAGGGCATCTGAATTTCTTCTACCGCAGCACTATCCTGGGCCGCCTCCACATTCAAAGAATCATTTTCCATACCGCAGAATATACAAAAATCAATATGGATGGGGTTTGTCCATACTTTATAAAAAAAGAAGGGTCCGCCTTAACGACGGATCCCTCTTCAATGACTCGCTAGAGCAGCAATTAGTCAGCGATATGAATCTGCTGAACCTTCATGCCAGAAGACTGCTTGACCACAACCAGATAGTTGCCTGCAGTCAGGCCATTCAGCTGGATCTGAGTCATACCAGCTTCTGCCTTTACAGCGGGAACAACCACGCGGCCCTGCATATCCATCACAGACACGCGTGCGGCGTTAGTCAGCTGGACATAGGCGATCTTTTCAGAAACGCTGATCTTCATCTGCTGAGCCTGAGCCACTTCGGCAATGCCATCAACCGGACCCGGATCGACAATTTCAACAGCCTGACCATCAGCGGACTTCAAGGCCAGATTAGAAATAGCCACCTGAGGTTCATCCCAGTTATTCAAGACAAGGGCCAGGTAAACACCACCAGACTGGGTAGCAGTGAATTCGCAGGTCTGAGCAACGGTCTGGCCGCCAACAAGCTTCTTCATGGCACCGCACAGCTGCTCAGTCATAGTTTCATCAGCATACACGGCGTAAGTCAGCCACAAGTTAGAACCTTCGGACTGGGTAGCGTCCCAACTCATGACATAAGCCTTGCCGGCTTCAACGCTTTCTACCTTTCGATAGACTTCGCGCTTGTCGCCCTTAATCAGCTTACCCATGTAAACGCCAGTGTTGGATTCGTCGGAAAGTTCCACAGAGGTAGAGTTCCAACCGTAAGCACCGGAGTTTTCGTAGTAGGTGGTAGTATCCTTACAGGCGTCTTCAGGAATAGTAAAGGTCTGAGGTTCAACCGGAGTTGCCTTGGCAAGGTTCTGCATGTTACCAGACATCAGCAAGCCGGTCAGCAAACGGAGGGAAGAATGGAAGTATCCCTGCTGCTGAGACATAAGAGCACCATAGTTGGTATTCAGAAGGTCCTTATACTTTTCGTCTACGATAAGAACGGAGCTCAAGGTACCAATAGAAGAACCATTGGCCTTGCAACCATTGGACTTACAAGGTTCACCATTCTGGTTAATCGTACCATCAGGCTTCATATTGATATAGAGCTGACCATTGTTCCTGGTGCTTACCCAGGCAGCCAACTTGGTAGAAAGTTCCTTTGCATCGGAGTGACCATACCAGGCATAACTCCAGGCCCAACGCCAAGGAGCGCGGACAGCATCATAGTCGTAACCGGCGAAGTTGTAGCCGTTATTACCGACAATGGGCTGGAAAGTGTTATTGTCTGCCCAACCAGAGGGAATACCCGTGCTAGCGTTCTGATTCTTCTTCAGCAAATTGTAGTTGGTAGTGATAGCGGATGCCCAGAAGCTGCTGTTACCGGTATCCACATCCTTGAACAATTCGTAAGCGGCAGGGCTAACATAGCTGGGGTTCTTGTACGGATCCCACTGGTCACCCAGCTTGTGCATACCATTGCTGGAGAATTCGCTCTTACGCATGTTGGCAACCAAGGTTGCTGCGTCAGACAAGTACTGGGAATTACCGAACTGGTAATAAGCCATGATCAAGGCCACAGCCACATCTTCTTCGGCATCAGTAGCACCACCGGTACCAATAGCGCCACCGAATCCCTGGATGTTCCAGTTCATGATGCCGTTACCGTTCATGTTCTTCTTGTAGTAATTCCAGAGCTTCTTGAATTGGCTTTCGTAGCTGGTCTGATTGTCACTGAAATACACGCACATGAGCATGCCGTAGCCAATACCTTCAGAGACAGTACGAGCCTTGTCATCGAACTTGATACGGGCGAGATCACCCTGTTCTTCGTAGTATTCCTTCAGGTAGGTGACAAACTGGTTCTTAAGCATGGTAGAAGCAGTCTGACCAGCGCAGTTCCAGACATCGGCAATAACACTGGTATGCGGATAGCCATGAGCCTGAGGATAGGGGAACTTTACAGCAGCGGAAGCAACCGTAGCTGCAGCAAGACCAATAAGAGCTAAACGTTTAATCATTACTTATTGCTCCAAGGAATAGTCTTCACCATGGAAGACTGTTTAACATTCACGAAATAGTTGCCGTGAGCGACTTCACCCAAATCCATCACGTTAGAGCCAGCAGATACGTACTTAACGACGTTCTTTACGGTACGTCCAGCCATATCAACAACCTGCACGGTAACAAAGCCAGAATGCTTTGCAGTCATCACAAGCTTATTGCCGTTCATACGAGCGTTCATGCTCACGTTAGCCATGGTCTTAGGAGTGATACCTTCAATCATGGACAGGTTGCCAGCACCGATATTGATCATGATTGTTTCGTCAATAGCTTCATAAGTTTCAGCTTCGGGGGCAACAGCGTGAATGGTAATGGTAGCATCGACGTTACCAGCCACCAGCATTTCACCGTCCTGAGTTGCATAACCTTCCGGAGTAATGGTATAGGTCACAGGAACCTTATGAGCTTCAACAGTAAACACCTGAGTCGTGGAACCCAATGCAACAGTCTGGTTCTTGAAATACTTGGTATTCAGGGAGTTCACATTCTTTGCATAGGTAAAGGTCACGGTAGTATCAAGAGCGCGATAACCGGGAACAGCAGCTGCAGTAGCGCGGATATGGGCAACACCGACACTCTTGAAGGAAGCGATCCAGACCTGCTGATTCTTGTAGGAATAGCAGTTTGCAGAAGTACAGGTCATCTTCTCAACAGAAACCACATCCGGATTGTCAGAGGTGTAAGTAATGGGGCTACCTTCGATAGTAACAGTTTCGTTCATCTTCTGCTGCATCTTGGAATCACCGGAGAAGTTCTGGCAACCGCTACCACTCAGACGGCAGGTCACATTGGGCTGGGTAAAGGTCTGGTTCGGCATAGCGGTAATGTTCACCACAGTCTGAGAACCGTCGTTACCAGTCATAATTGCCACACCGGCACCATGAATCTTGATGGAACCAGCTTCGATAGTAGCAACAGATTCATCGCTAGAAGTATAAGTACAGGAAGCGCTAGCCTTGCCTTCAATGGAAGTTTCCATTTCAGAAGCAGAAGCGTGAGCGAAGGCGCAAGCACCAGTGTGCTTACCGGCAGTAATAGAGTCTGCCCAGGTGCCTACTCTAGACTTAGAGGTAAGATAGTTCTTGACGATAGTGCCAGAAGTGGTGTAGCTAGCTTCATTCAAGGCAGCCTTGGAATTCAACACGGTGCTACCCTTGAACATGGCAGAAGCTTCAGGCTTATTGCCGACAGTTTCGTGACGCAGAGACCAGTTACAGTTGGAAATACCCTTACCATCCAGGTAGTCCAGCCATTCCTTAGAGCTGCCTTCGCTAATGCTACCGGCACCAGAAGCTTCGGTAGTACCCCATTCGGTAACAAACACGGCATTGTTGCTCAAGCAACCTTCAATGGCATTCTTGAAAGCCCCCAAGGTATGTGTTGCTGCGTAGAAATGGAACACGTAGCCTACGTTGGTCTGGTTAACGCCACCGCAGCTACCCATCTGGGAGTAGAAGGGGGTGCCTACCAGGGCCAGGTTCGGGGAGCCATTTGTACGGATGGCGCTGATAACGGTGTTTGCATAGGAAGCAATTTCACCCATGCCATCATTAACAGGTTCGTTGAACACTTCCCAGATGATATTGGGAACGTTGGCATACTTTGCAGCCATACGGCCAAAGAAATCCGTTGCCAAAGCCTGTTCGCTTCTTGCGCGATGGCTATGCCAGTCAACGATGATGTAGATATCGTTTTCAATGGCGACCTTCACCATGTTGTCCAGCTTAGCTTCCAAGCCAGACGGATTGCTCTTATAGGATGCGGCAACCTTTTCGTCGCTATTGTTACTGCAGTCGCTTTCCTTATAGCAATCAATTGCCATGGCAAAACGGAAAACATCGATGCCAAGCTTTTCGGCAGCCCAGCTGATCACTTCGGAATTGTAATAGGGGGAGCCGGTAGCATCGGACCAGAACAGGCTCATACCGCGGAGGGTCACCTGCTTTCCGCTGGAAATGCTAACAACCTTGCTACCACTGGTACCCAAAGCACCATAGGCAGAAACGGGACCGACACGGAGCGGCTTAGCTCCATCGTAGACTCCTGCAGCAAAGGAAACTGCGCAGGACAAAAGTAGTGTCGACAATAACTTTTTCATACTAAAAACTCTCCGGCTAAAATATTTACCATCCCAATAGTAAAGTTAATTTACTATGCCTAGTTTTATAACCCTTGAACTAGCTATTTTTTGTTTACATAGGTAGACAAAAAGCCCGCCAGAGGCGGGCCTGTGATATTCTGCACGTTTTAGACTACGTTTCGTTTACAATAGTTTACCACATTGACAGTCAACTACTTAACAAAACCGCCATTCAGCAACGTTGCAAACAAGTTCATCAAGATTTCCTTGAAGTAAGTACCAGTGTATCCCACCGGATTGTAGCCTGCCATTTCGTTGTTGAATCTAGCGTAGCAAGCATCCAGCCAGGGCTGATTTACACCCATACCCATCAAGCAGTAAGCACCGATAAAGTGGGTACCCTTAATAGAACTGGTAGAAAGTTCGCCAGTAAGATAGTTATAGGAGTAATCAGAAAGGGCGTTAGGATCGCCTGCAGTTGCAGTAGAGATGAAGGTAGACATCTTGGTCAAGATAGTCTGCGCTTCTGCACTCTGATTCCAGTAGTAATCCCAGGCAATACGCCAGGGAATACGCACAGATTCCTTATCGAACAGCATATAGGACTTGGCGGCAGATCCATTCTTCGGGTCAGTAGCTTCTGCGGCTGCGTTAGACCAATCCGGGAACAGAGGGATAGCGCCCTTATCCTGAACATCCATCATGTACTTGTAGTTTGCAGCCAGGATGTCCAACCACTTACCTTCGGGCTGAACGGCATCAAACAGGCGGATTGCAGCCGGGGAAAGGTAGCTCAGGTTATAGACGTCCTTGTTTGCCCAGGTGTCACCCGGACGGATCAACAGATTTTCGGGATTGATACCCTTGAGCTTAACGGCATCCAGCAAGACAAGAGCGTCAGCCAGATAGTATCCACCGCCCCACTTGCTTTCTGCAAGAATCAGAGAGGTAGCCACATCAAGGTCAGCATCCAGAGCGGCAGAGTTAGAAACGGTATTGCTGAAAGACTGCAGTTCCCAGGGCATCAAGCCAGCGGTATTGTAGTCACGGGCCACCACGTTGTAAGCCCACAGAGCGTTGTACAGGTCCTTATCGTTGTGAAGGACAGCGAGCAACATACCATAGCCGATACCTTCAGAAACGGTACAACCCAACTTACGACGGAGAGCCACCGTAAAGTTCACGCCATTCCAAGATTGCATATCGGTAAGTTCGCACTGTTCGCCCGTACCGCCATCCCAAATCACTCGGGCCGGATTCGGATGAGGGGCACCCATCTTGGCAGTCATAATATACTGTCCCTGGGAACCGGTGAACATTTCGTAGTTGAGGGTAGAACCACCGGCAACTTCATCATTAAGATAAATAATCCAGCGCTTTTTCCAAGTTTCGTAGAACGCGTCGGAAACTGCGGGAGATGCTCCTGCAGGCAGTGCGACAGTAGAAACAGCAGCTGCGGCAGAAGATGCGGGCTGTTCCGGAGAGGACTCGCCACCTTCATTGCCTCCAACGGGAGAGCTAGTGGGGTCCATAGAACCCTGAGAGTCAGAAGAAACAATAACAGACGGATCATCCGGATTGACAACAGGATCGGAACCGGCAGAGGAATCATCACCACAAGCATATAAAGCAAAAGCTATAGGCAATGCAAGGAAAGCTTTCGAAATATTCATGAGCACCTCATTTTTTGAGTAGTCCTAATATATAATAAAAAGGGGAATTCCGTCAAGCGAAATTCCCCTTTTCTAGAATCTTGTGAGTTAAATTACTTCACGAGGATCTTCTGGTTCATGACAGCGGACTTGCCAGCAGCGCGAACCATATAGACACCAGCCTGAACCTTGGAGAGGTCCATGGTCTTCACGGAGGAAGCGGTCATAACAACCTGACCCTGGAGGTTAACGATTTCAGCCTTAGCAACGGTCACACCGAAGGAGAGGGTGCGGCCAGCGAGGGTTGCCTTAACTGCGCTTGCAGCCTTAACAGTGTTGATAGCGGCGTCGCCGGAGCATACAGCAGCGCCAGAACCGTTGGACTTGCAAGTGAATGCAGGTTCAGCAGCAGCAGACTTTGCACCAGAGCAGGTACCCTTAGGACCGACTTCGAAAATACGGAGCTGACCCTGAGCGTCAGAAGCCTGACCATCCAGCTTGAACTTAACAGCGGTAGCTGCAGCGAAAGCGTCAGCGCAACCGCCCGGCAGCTTTTTATCTGCCCAAGTGGGCTGCTTGAAGTCTGCGATAGCCTTGTCAGCCTTGGTCGGAGTAGCAGCCTTGGTGAGGGTCACGCTACAAGAAGCGTCGCCTGCATCCGGAGTTGCAACTTCGAGAGTCACAGCGAGGTCAGAAGTATAGGTAGCGCAGAGACCACCAGCAGCGGTGATGTCCATCGGATCCTGGCTAGCACCAACAGTGTTGAAGCCGAAGCCAACGAAGTTGTACGGATATTCAGCGGTCTGACCGGTAGTGGTCGGGTCGACGAGAACGTACTTGATGGTTGCATAACCGAGGTTTTCAATCATCGGCTGAACGAGGGATTCGTACTGGTCAGCTTCGTACGGATAGATAGCGTAGGAACCACCCTTGTCGTTCTTACGGTCATCATAGTCGTACCAGTAACCCATAGTGGTTTCTTCGCAAACCTGGTATTCGTACATGCAATCTCCACCAGTGTTAACCTGCTGGTTGGTGCCATCGAACCAAATTTCGAGGTTAACGGCAGCGGATGCCATTGCAGCCATGGAAACTGCAGAAAGTGCAATAAGTTTCTTATTCATAGTATCTCTCTCTTTTTTTTCCCGACACCGGGAAGGGGTTTGGTTGAAATATATATACTTTTTTTTGGAATAGTATTTTTTTTAGTGTAAAAAAGCGTATGTTAGTATTTTTTTACACTACTTTTTCTTCTTCGGGGCGTAATTCACTTCCGGACGGAGAACCAGACCGGCAGTCACCATCAAAGACACGATGTTTTCGTCATGATCCTGACTAATATCGTACATGGCGACACCAGCCAAGCTTTCATCCTTAACCATCATGCTAATAGCCTTCACAGAAGGAATACCCATGAAGACAATGGTTTCAGAGTTACTTACAGCCACTTCAGAGGAAGATTCTTCATCAAAGTTCACCTTGTAGTCCGGAGCTTCGAACTTCTTCATCAGTTCCTTATAGGCCAAGTAACCTTCGTTACCGCTACCTACACCCTGATGAGAAGAACCCAGGCCGCTTGCACCGGCAAAGGACTTACCATACATGGGAACAATGGGAACGATCTTGTCGCTGGAGACACCCTTGCCAGACAGAGCGCGAACAGCGGATTCCACGTCCTGCTTAGAAAGGTTGGGCTTGACGGATTCTGCAGATTCGTCCATCTGGTCGCCTACAGACAGTGTGACATAGTCAGCCTGGCTGATTGCATCGGAATAGGCATCCATGGTTGCAGCATAGGCCATCACGGAAACAGACTTGGAACCCAGCTTATCCTTGAGAGCGGAAACCAGCTTGCCAATGTCGGCGGCATCATCGCCAGTTGCATTGGTCCAGTCCAGTTCCACACCACCAAGATTATACTTTTCGACCCATTCCATAGCAGCATCGCAGAAAGCGGAAAGCTTGGAATCGTCACCGGCGATAGCCTTCAAATTGCCTTCGTTTTCGAAGCCACCGATGGATGCCACCAGGGAAACGCCATTTTCAGAAGAAAGCTTGGCCAACTCTTCGAAGTTAGCGGCATCGCTTTCGTCTGCGTAGGCAATGCTACCGTCTTCAGCCGGAGCCAAAGAGGCATAATGGATATCTGTCACGAACTGGTAACGAACATCCTTCGGGAAGAACTGGCTATACTGAGCCCAGGACGGGTAGTATCCAACGACCTTAAAAGGAGCCGCAACGGCAGCAGCAACAAGAGAAGCTAAAGCGATAAAAGAAAGCTTTTTCATAAAAACCTCGCTACGGATTACCGATTAAATAAACTTCACCGTCAACTTCGGACTTGCAGTAAAGATCAGCGGAGAAATCCCAAACTTCACCAGTGTTGCCAACAGGTGCAGCATTGGGGCTCATGGCCTGAGTAGACGTCTTCTTCTTCTGGTAAATACTGTCTCTCGGAGCACGGTCTACATAATCCTTAACTTCTTTAGTCTCAATGGTGTAGATAGTATCCTTCGGAACGATAGAAGAATCGCCTTCTGCAAGATGCTTCTGATAGGAGGAAAGCAACATTGTGGTATCCTTGCCGTCAGCATCCACATAACTAATCTTAGTTGCGGAGTGAGTAGTATCGGCTCGTTCGGTTACGCTCCAAGTAGTGTCGTAAACCGTTACAGTGGTATCATAGCGGGTAACCGTAACGTCCAGCTGCTTGATGACAGCGTTATCGCCTGCACGGCAGAAACGGTAGGCACGACCTTCATAACGGCCAGCACGAATGTACTGATACTTGATCAAGTTGGAATCAACAGGAACAGACTTCAGGAAAGCCAGGTCTGCAGAAGCCTTGTTACCGTAAATGTGGTACGGATTCAAGGCCAGGCGGTACTGCATCGCGGTCTGACCGAAGATGTTGATGGAAGAGTCCGGATTGTACATACCGTTCAGGAATGCGGCAGAACCAGGCCAGTAACTTTCGCTAAGACCAGCATAGTTAAGGAAGATTTCCTTTACTGCGGTAGAATCATCAAAATAGGCAGTCCATTCGGCATCGTCGTTGAGGATGATACCGGTGACATAAGTCTTCTTGACCTGCTGTTCTGCCTTGGTCTTGGCAGAGGCGAGCTTTTGTTCATAGGTCTTATCGGAAGAGTCTGCCTCGATAGCAGCCTGAGTCAGCTGCTCGGTAATCAGATTACGAAGAACAGCATTGGAATCAGCCACGGCAGACAGGGCCTGATAGGTTCCCAGGTCCGGATTGACTCTTGCATATTCAGACACACTAAAATCAGAGGGCCAGTTTTCGGCGTCGCTATTGCTAATGCTATCTGCAGAGCAGGCAACCAAAGCGATTGCTGCAGCGAGGCCCATGCCATACTTAAACATCTTATTCATGATAACCTCCTAGAACAGAACCGTAATGTTACCGGCAATCAAGAGCTTGCTCAGGCTCAATTCGCTAGGCTGAGCAAAAGCGACTCCGTTTTCATCAACGGCAATGCCCGTGTAGTTAACAGTGTTGGTCAGGAGACCACCCTGGAGATCCAGGACCGCACCGGGGCCCAACTTAATCTGCAAGCCACCCATGGCCAGCATTTCATCAATGTCATTAACAATGACTGTTTCAGACAGAGGCAGACCGCTACCAAATTCCTTAGTCAGCATCTGCATGCCGCCGAGGATAGTGAAGGGGCCCCAAACGTCTGCGGTAAGGCCAGCAACAACGCGGGAAGTCTTACGCTTCAGGTAGTTGCTTTCTTCTGCGGATTCGAAGGATCCCTGCAGAATGAGTCGGCGGTTCAGACCGAGGAACGGAGCCACATTCAGGCCAAGACCTGCACCGATAGTGGTATAGTCGTTATCGACATCGCTGCTATGGCTATACTGAGAGAAACGACCATTAATGGTAATGGCATCGTTCCAAGCCACGTTAGCGTTCAGGGCGAAACCTACACGGTCGGGAGTTGCCAGACCCATGGGCATAGCCATGTTGACAGAAGGATCGACAAATTCAGAATAGCTAGCGTATTCCAACAGCTTGCTAGCAACAGCTTCGTAACCATTCTTGTAGAAGTGGCCCAGTCTGTAGTTGTTAGCCAGACGACCGAATGCATAGTAGGAGTCAACAGAGGAACCATTCAAGATCGGGGTTTCAGCGTCTTCAGACTTAGTCATCAAGTTCTGCTGCTGCAAAACGTTGACATTGTAAATGCTGAAGTACATGTTTTCAAGGCTACCGGAACGGAAGCGGCTGACCACATTAGCGTCGGCGCCAGAAATGTTAGCATCGCCATTCAGGATCGTTGCACCGCCAACATAGTAGGCAGAAGCAGCCTGTTCAGACCAGAACTTTTCGTCGTTCTTGACGATGGTTGCCTTAACATCAAAGTTAACACCAGCAATGTCACCGTTTACATAGGGAGACACATGCAGAGCCATGCCAGAAACGTTTTCAATTTCTTCGTCGCTCCAGTGCTTACCGAGAGTCATACCGTCGGCCACATAGAACTTAGTCTGGAAAACAGAGTCCTTGCCGTTGTCGTCAAGAGCCTTGCCGTTTTCATCGAACACGGGGTAATCGTAGCTCTCAACCTTATAGTTGTGGATGGTATCGAGAACCAGGGAGTCGCGGGACAAGGTCCACTTGGAGCCACCGATTTCAGCATCGATACCAGCGCGGATCTTACCGTCCATGATCATGTCCTTGGTGTCATAACCAATAACACCGGTGTAGACCATGTTGTCTTCGTAGTACAGGTTCTTGATAGCAGCATCTTCCTTGGAACGGGAAGACTTCTGACGGTCAAAGGTGTAGACGAAGTTACCACCGATGGTTGCGCCAAAGGCTTCAACGCCCAGGTTTGCGCCATAGAGGTAGCGGTCGCTCCAGTCAAAGTCGAAGAAGACTTCATCGGCCTTCTTGGCGATATTGCGGATACGGGCACCAGTCATCTGGACGTAAAGGTTGGACAGGGGGCCCATATCGAAGCTATTGTACTTGAAGTTCAAGCCCTGCAGCAAACGATTGGAAGAGGTATCCAAGTTGCGCAAAGCAAGAGCTTCCTGACGCTTGGCAAAGAAGATTTCCGGTTCCTGCAGAATTTCAGCCTGGGGCACGTAAATGGTGAGAGGAGTATAACCAACTCTCATGTAGCCAAGATTGAAGTCGACGTGCTTGTCGAGAATCTTGCCATCGTAGCTAAACCAGTGACCGATCACAGGGTTGATCGGTTCGTCGTAAGCGCTCTGCCAATCCTTGTGGAGACGGAGTTCTACTCGAGCTTCAGTTTCTGCACTGGGACGAGCGTTAACCTTGAGGTTTACGTCGGTGTAGGCCTGGTTTTCACGCTGGTCAGCTTCGTTGTAAAGCTGATCGGAACTCATGGTGGAAGAAAGAACCCCACCCTTAGCCGTACCGCCAATGCGAAGACCCAAGACTGAAGAATTCATAGAATCAAGAGTATTGAGGAGGCTCTGCTGACGTTCGACCAAGGTCGAATCTGCAGCGGCAGCGTATACTGCGGCTCCGCAAAGAAGAAGCGAGATTCTGGAAGTCATCTTAAACATATCCTTATTCATTTTCATCTTGCGCCTCCCTTAGAAATTCACGTTCAAGATGGCCTGAACAACAGCCTGGGAGAATTTATGAGTGTATTCGGCAAGGTTCTGGGTATTGCCATCGACATCTGTAACCGTTACATCGGCATAGTTAGGCACATTGGATCCAGCACCTTCTGTGGTATTATATGTGTTTTCAACATTAATCATACCATAGTTCAGCTCGAGATAGACACCTTCTGCGACAGTGTAGTCGAGACCCACCATCCACTGCATCTGCTTACCCTTCAGCAACGGAGTCTCGTAACCCGGAGCAACGTTGAGTATCGGACTAGAAGATACAGCATCAAATGTGGTGTTAATCATCTGGAGACCAGCGTTAATACCGAGACGCGGCATGTACTGAACGTAGAGGCCTGCGTTGATGAAGTCCATGCTCAGTTCACCCTTGTCAGCGAAATAGGGCTTGAATTCATCAGTGAGTTCCTGAGTCTTTACAGCATGCTTGTAGCTGCCGGACAGTTCAAGAGGCAGAGAGAAGCCAAGCATCTTGAACACATCCACCTTAAGACCTGCACCGAATTCCTGGAATTCAGCTTCCTTCATGAAGACGTTGTCGCTCTTCTTCTGCTTCAGCATAGAGAAGATGGCGTTTGCTTCGGCGAAATCCTGGAAGCCAAACTTCATGTCGATGTTGAAACCACTGCGGTTCGGAGTAGCAAAGCCATTGGGCAAGCTCATCTGAACAGACTTATCGAGCATGAAGCTCATCAAAGCCAATTCCCTGCGGGTGTAAACAGAAGTGCTATAGGCATTTCTCTGGATCGGAGCGATGTTGTAGCTGTTGGTCTGACCCTTAATGGTCGGGTCATCGGTATTAGCCAACTGGGTTCCCACCGGAGTAAACTTCGGATCGTAATAGTACAGAGAACTGAAGGTGGAGTAGAGCGGAGAGTTAACACCGTAGCGGCTAACGTTACCGTCCTTATCGGAGTTCAGAGTACGGGTAGCGAAGAACTGCGGAGACTGAGCAAGGTTGTTGAACCAGTTGCTGTCATTCATCACGTAGTTAGCTGCCAACTGGATGTCCAGACCGACGGGGAGCTTGTAACCAGCATTGAAGGAAATATTCAATGCAGAACCGTTGTCATCTTCGGTAACTTCGTTATAGGCCACTACATTGCCGAATTCATCGAAAGCAGGCTCAAAGTGGCGCTGTTCATCGCTGGACATGGCGTATTCACCCATAACATCCAAGGTCAGGCTCTTGTTGCCGAGAATGCCAGCAATGTCGGCACCGGCGCGAGCAGAAATGATCGAGGTGTTCTGCGGATCAGTTTCATACGGGTTGATGGGCTGATACACAGTATAGCCACCATCTTCGAAAGTACTGGGGTTAAGAATCGGGCCTTCCAATTCACCAGTTTCGGTGTTGTAATAGCTCAGCTGACCATTGTAGATGACTTCCTGATACTGAGTACGGTAGGTATTGGTGAAGCTTGCGCTATCATCAAAGACCAACATACCAGTAAAGCCGAGGAAGACGTTCTTGTCTACAGGCAGGTATTCGACGTTTGCACTAAGCAACCACTTATCCATATTGGATGCCATGGAGGAACCCGGATAAATAGCACCGTCATTCAGCAAGCTGTTATAGCCGTTAGCAAGAAGGTTGCCGTTGGAACCGGAGAAGTCCAGGAGCTGGACGCGGCGAACGCGGGCAAAAATACCTTCTGCACGGATTTCACCAGCCATGCCACCGAAATCGTGGCGGAACTGGAGGTTCACACCCTGCAGGTTGCGCTGGTTCCCAACGATCATGGCTTCTTGCATAGCCATTTCACGGGCGCGAGCAAAGATCAGCGGTTCATAGAGAATGCCATCAAGACCGGTGGGGGCGAAAAGGGTCAGGGGGCTGTACTGCTGACGGAAGTCACCGACAATCCAATACAGGTCCTTACCGACATTGCCTTCCATATTCAGCCAGTTTGCAGTCAGGGACTTTGCGGAAGTAGCAAAGTAGTTCTGCATGCCTGCTTCCATACGGAGTGTTGCGTTAAAGCGGACCGCTTCGTAAGGACGGAAGTGGAAATCCAAGTCTGCAGAAACAAACTGGGATCTTTCGGTGTTGGGCATCTTGTTGAGCTTGCTGTCTTCCTGGTCAGAAGACATGTAAGCGTTATTGAGCACGCCAGTAATGCGGCCACCAACTTCAAAACCGCGCTTGGAAGAAAGGGAATCTTCCTTAGCCTGGAGCTGTCGATCCAGTTCAGCTTCGGACACTGCAGAAGCGACAGAGGCGGCAGAAGCTACAAAAAGCAGGGATACTAAAACTTTATGCATCATAGTTATACCTTAATCCCCTTAGAACCAGACCTTGGTTTCAGCCGTAATGAAGTGGCCGGTCCAGTCGTTTTCTGAAATGTAATTGTCTGTATGAGTTGCATACTTGTAACGGAGGTGGAGACCTGCGCGAGGAGAGAAGTCCCAGTCGACGCCAAGACCGATTGCAGTCTGGTAGTAGTCCACAGGAGCCTTCTTATAGGTAGCCTGGCTAGTCGGGATCAGGAGACCGTACGGGCCACTAGCATTGGTAACCTTAGAGGAAACTGACACATCTTCTACCTGGTAGCCGTATTCAGACTTCCAGTTTTCAAAGCCGAGGTGACCAACCAAGTGGATAGTCGGAGTCAGGGCAAAGGTAGGTTCGAACAAGCCGTAGAAGCTCCACAGAAGCATGTCGCTCTGAGATTCGCTATAGGCGATAGGAGCGAAAGTCTTGGACACACCGGAAATGGAAGCGTAGCCGCTCATCATCAGGTTGCGATCGGTACCGAACCAGTGGCCAATGTCATAACCACCGTCGATGGAGAGGTAGGAAGACCACTTGATATGAGACGGAACTTCTTCCTTCTTCATCTGGTCAGCATTTTCGTAAGCTACGAAAGATTCCCACAGTTCCCAGGTACCACCATAGAGACCGCCACGCTGGCGTTCCATCTTACGCTGGTTGGTGAGAACACCTGCACGGTTGTAGTAACCATTCTTTGCAATTGCGTTACCGGAGTCAGCCCAGAACAAGGCGTTAAACTTGGTCCAGGAGTTGGTGCTTTCCCACATGTTACGGCCATTCAGGCGGTAGTTGAAGAGGATGACGTCATCACCGGCTTCAATCTGGCGATGCTGGGCGTACTGAACACCGAGACGGCCACGGTTGAATTCCGGTTCGAACTTGAAGTTAAGACCAGCCATGTTGGGGCCATAACGCATAGCACCACCATTCAGGTAGAATTCGTCCTTGCGCCAGCTGCGGAGACGAGACGGATCGGTAATGCCGTAGGGAGAGAAGAAATCCTTTCCGAAGTAGACGGCTTCAACAGTAGTGGGCAGCCAATCAAGATGCTTGTCCTGAATCTTGACATAAACACCCAGAGACGGAGCGGAAACACTGGAAGTCGTTGCATCGCGAGTGTAAGCTCTCTTGCTAGTGGTGTCCACATCCTGGAAGGTAGTGGAATCATCCCAGCTAATGGCCACATCAGCCATCAAGTAGAACTTGGGAACGATGTTACCCTTGATGTCCAAGGAAACGATCTGATTGTTTTCAAAGTGCGGGTCACCTTCAAAGGCGTTCTTTGTCCAGGGGCCGGCAAATTCATCTTCGTCAATAAGACCTTCATCGTAGAAGACACCCAGGTAGTTGGCACCGAGAGTCATACCGTCGAAGAGCTTGTTCTTTGCCAGACGGCCGTGAATCACGTCGCCACGGAAGTCGTAGTTACCGGACATTTCCAGTTCGCTGGGCTGACCACCGTAGAGGCGGAGACCGTCACGAGTACCGGCGTCCATATCCTTGGGCTGAGAAATCATGGCCTGTGCGGTCATGCCAAAGGGCATGTTGTACACGTTCATGAACACGCCACCGAAAGAACGGTTGGTCCAGAATGCACGACCACCTTCCTTGACGGGCTTAAAGGACTTTTCCTTATAGTAGGTGCTGACAGTCTTTTCTTCTTCGAAGGTTTCGTACTGCCATGCAAAGCGGGGCATGGTTTCGCGTTCCCACATGGTAAGGGGAGATGCGCAAGCCCAGATAACACCACCTGCGGTCACGTAGGCGCCAAACACAGAAGAACGAATATCGATACCAAAGTTCATTTCTTCTTCAACGCCAGCTGCAGCGTAGTCGGTGTTGTGGTCAAACATCACACGAGTCCAGTTGTAGCTGGGATTGTTGTTGGGTTTTTCGGCCATATAGTTTGTATACAAACCGGTCAGGTCGAAGGGGAAAGTCATATTGGTCCACAAGGTCATATAGGAGTTGGGCATCAACACCATATTCATCTTGAGGGTAGCGTCAACAGCGGTACGAGCCTTGTCGTCGCCGTACACCGGAGCGATTTCGGTGTAGTCGAAATTCTTGACGCGGAAGGCCATGTAACCGGAGACAGCCAGCGGAACATCGTCCTTACCCATGAGGGTAGATTCCATGTCGTTGGCCAGGGTATCCAGGTTTTCCTGGATGGCGGCAACGCGCTGTTCGGCGGTCAGGTCCTTAGGAATATAGACCTTGGCTTCGGGAGCAACCTTCGCGGGAGCCTTTTCAACATTGGCACCGCCGAGAGGCTGAACTTCTTCGGCAGCGGCCACTTCTTCGGCAGGTTCCTCTGCAACAGCAGGTTCAACCTCAGTAGCCGGTTCGGCTTCGGAAGCATAAGAATCGGAGCCATAGGTATCAGAAGAGTATGCATCGTAGGAAGATTCGTTGGAAGAGCTTTCTTCAGAAACGCTTTCTTCTGCGGGAGCTTCTACAGCGGAAGCTTCGGAACCGTAATCGGAATAATCATCCTCTTGAGCAAGAGCAAGAGAGGAGCAAAGCAGGGTTGTTGCTAATAGAGATAATTTGCGCATATAATCCTAGTCCTCTTAGATCTCATTGCGGAACGGATAGTAGGCAGGACCCTCGTAAGCCTTGCCATGCTTCTTAATAACAATATCGTCCATCCAGACCTTGAAGGATTCGTTTTCGTCCTTACGAACTTCGAGGCGGAAGCCCTTGAAATTAGACCAGTTGAAGGGGAGCATCACTTCGCGAGTATTCTTGGCATCCCAGTACACACCAGTGGTACCGAAAAGCTTCAGAGGAATGCTAAAGCGGGTCCATTCGGTGGTAATTTCACCGAGACCCTTGGAACGGAGCTTGACCTGCAGGGATTCACCGTTACTCTTAACGCCATCATCCACAAGCACGAACAGAGCGTTTTCACCACCCTGGGCACCCTTGATCCAGAACTCCAGGACGCCGTCTTCCAGGTACGGAGCCAGGTCTACGGAACCGGCAATACAGATTGCGATACCGGAGTAGTCGCTAGCGATCAATTCCATTTCCATGGAAAGAGCGCCTTCCATGGCGTACTTATCCGTGAGGACCGGTTCGGGGTTTTCACGGGGATACTGGTAGGTATATCCACCACCACGGGGAATTGCTTCACGCATGATGACGGTTACAACATCCTTATCCGGGCGGAAGGACTTGCCTTCTTTAAGGACAAAACGACCAGCATCGCGATCGCGATAGCTGCTAAAGGAAGCCGCATCAGCTAGGGAAACGGCAAGAAGCATGCCCAAGGCACACTTCAGTAACGACGAGATTCTCATATATTTCATATCCTAAGGAGTCTCCAAAAACGGACGGTGCTCAAATATAATCAAATTTGAATACAAGCCCAAAAATAACATTTTTATATGCACTACGAATACCAGTTTTTCAAAAAAACATGTTTTCCGATGTAAACAAAAAAAACATTTTATCAATATGACCCTCAACGAATTAAATTTATGTTTACAATACCGACTTTTACACTACGGGAAAGGTTTTATGAAACGAATTCTGTCCACTCTCGCCATTGTATCTTCTGCCCTAATTTGGCAGGCTTGTTCCGACGATCCGTCCAGTTCCAGCGAGGAACCGGGCTCCTCCGCGTCTGCACTTCCCACCAGTAGCGCAGTCATCGATGAGGACGAACCCACAGGTCAGTCCTCGCTTCCGGATTACAGCCGCGCCATCGCCGTCAACAAGATGCTGGGACACGGCATCAACTTCGGTAACTCCTGGGATTCCGGCATCGATCCCCAGAAAAAGTGCGAAGAAGGCAAGGAAAACGACTGGTGCTACACAGAAGGCAAGGTCTACGACTACCTGGACGAAAAGTGGAGCAACCCCATTGATGACGAATGGTTCAAGATTGCCAAGGACGCAGGTTTCCAGTCTATCCGTCTGCCGGTTCGTTGGAACCAGACCGCCCTGCAGGAACCTCCCTACACTATCCAGGCGGAACGCGTAGCCGGTGTGAAGCACCATATTGACGTGGCCAACAGCCTCGGCATGCCCGTGGTCATCAACCAGCACCACTTTAACGAACTTTATGAAAACCCCGACAAGTACTTGCCGCAGTTCTACGCCATCTGGGAACAGATTGCCGAAGAATTCAAGGATTACAGCAACGACTCCCTGGTTTTCGAAGTCCTGAACGAATCTCGCGGAAAGTCGGATAAAATCCTGGCCCAGATGACTGACAGCGCCATCAAGATCATCCGCAAGACCAATCCGGGCAGAACCATCATGATTGACCCGGGTAACTACGGTAAGTTCGATCTGATGGGCGATTTCGCCGATATCAAGGACAGCAACATCATTATCGACGGTCACTACTATGAACCTTATAGCTACAGCCACCAGGGACACAACGGCGCTTGCGGCTCCCTCTGGAAGCCCATCGACCAGACCGCAGCTCTCTCCATCGTCGCCGACTTGAAGAATTACGTCCAGCTGGCAAAGAAAACCTTCCCCGGCAAGAACGGAACCTACGCCCCCCTGTACATCGGTGAATTTGGCGCCTCTTCCGCCTGCGAAGCCGAAGGCGTAGACGACGAAAACAGATCCTATTATATCAAGGCTATCGTGGAAGTCGCCAACCAGCTGGGCTATACCTGGGCCATCTGGGGCTTTACCGGAGTTCAGTTCGACATCTACGACAAGGGTGCCGGCGAATGGTACCCCAAGATTCTGGAAGTTCTTCAGAAGAATATGTAATAATCTACGGTCGAACGATAGAACCGGCCCAATGATCGTCAAAGAAGGCTTGGAACAGATGTTCCGGGCCTTTTTTCAATTCCTCGATGACTTCGGAGGCGGGGCGGCCGCTACGGTACAGCATACGGTAGGCCTGTTCCAGGTTGCGGATACGTTCTTCGGGGAATTCTTCGGGATGGAGGCGGAGAGCATGGAGATTAAGACCACAATAACGGATAGGGGTTCCCGATGCCTTGGTACACGGAGGGACGTCGCGGTCCACCTTATAGGTTCCGCCCACGAAAGCGTATGCACCCACCTGGTTGCGCTGCTGGATGGCAGTAACGCCACCGATGGTAGCGAACTCACCGATGCGAACATGACCGCCAAACTGGCAACCATTGGCGATAACGGCACCGCGGCCAATCTGGCAGTCGTGACCGATGTGGGAATAGGCCATGATCAGAACCTGGTCGCCGACGCGGGTGCAACCTCCCCCCTGGACGGTTCCGCGGTTTAACGTACAGTATTCGCGGATGGTGCAGTGGGCGCCGATTTCTAGGCGGGTTTCTTCCCCGGCGTACTTCAGGTCTTGTGGGGGCGCCCCCAGAACGGCACCATCATACACATGGGTTTCAGGTTTGATGTTCACTCCGCCATACACATGTACCCTGGATTCCAGGACCACGCCTTCTCCGATTTCAGCCCCTTCATCTACCAGGCACCAGGGCCCGACAACAGCAGAATCGGGGATTTTTACAGAAGGATGGACAAATGCGGAAACGTGAATCATGGCAAAAAAGTAGAAATTTCCTAAATTTGCGAACACCATGGGTAGTGTAATTATCGGCAGCCTCACTGCACTCTATGTGCTCCTGTTCCTATTCTTTGTAATAGGGCTGTTGAAGACGCACCGTTACAAGGGTGTGAAGGCCACTCCCACCGTTTCTGTGGTGGTCCCCATGCGTAATGAAGAGGAATTTGCCCTGCGCACCCTGGAGGCCCTGGCGGTCCAGGATTATGTGGGGGAATGGGAAGTAATCTGCGTAGACGACCGTTCTACGGATTCTACCAGGGAGATTCTCGAGAAGTTTGCCGCAGACCATCCGCGATTCCGTGTGCTTTCGCTGGACCCGAACCTGCCCCAAATCGCAAGCCCCAAGAAGCGAGCCCTGGAAAGCGCCTTCAAGATTGCAAAGTACGAAGTGCTCTTGACCATGGATGCCGACTGCATTCCCCGCAAGAGCTGGATTACCGCCATGGCGGGCCGCTTCGTAGACGGAATCTGCATTGTCCAAGGTCCGAAACAGAATAACGGCACCCGCACCATGCCTCACCTTTTCCAGAAACTGGAAACCCTGGGCTACACCGCCATGGAAGCCGCCGGTTTCAGCTGGGGACACCCCATCGTGGCAAGTGCTGCCTGCCTGGCCTACAAGAAGGACCTGTTCTTTGAAGTGGGCGGATTCGGCGACCTGATTAATTTGAGCAGCGGTGACGATGACATGCTCATCCACAAGATGATGAAAATTCCGGGAACCAAGGTCTGCTACAACCTGGACAGGGAAGCGGTTATCGAGACGGAACCGGTTCACACGTGGAAGCAGCTCTTTAACCAGCGCGCCCGCTGGAGCAGCAACGGCACCAGCTACGAAAGCAAGCCGTACATTTTGATGCTGACCTTGATTTACACCTATTACATCTGGATGTTTATCAGCCCCTGGTGCGTGGCGTTCTTCGATTGCCCCTGGCAGTGGTGCGTGTTCAGCATCTTGCCGAAGATTGTCATCGACTTTATCTTCCTGGGAATTGCATCCTGGAAGTTGCATAGCAAGCGCAAGATGCTTGCGTTTATCCCCACGGAACTGATCCAGATTCCTATGATCGTGTTCTGCGTGCCGGCAGGAATTACCGGACTATTCAGGTGGAAATAAATCCCTAGAGGTAAAACTGCTCGCAGTTTTACGTCAGTTGTTCGCGGGACCAAATGTTTATTGCAACCGCTCGCGGGCCCAGGACTGGGCGGCATCGGCATCGGCGATTTCGCCATCCAACTGCAGTTCAAAACTTTTCTTGATCAGCTCGCCCATTTGCTTGCCGGGCTTTACACCCAGATCCATCAGCATCTTGCCAGTGAGATAGGCCGTAGGCGCCTTTTCGTAGACACCCAGTTCTTCGGCGCGGACCCTGAAGGCCTGTGCGTAGGTGTTCCGAGTTTCTTCGGCGTACAGGGTATTACTCTGCAAGAAAGCGATGTACAGGCGGAGTCCGGAAAGTTCAACCGACAGACGACGGATTTCGGAATCCCGGGGAATGCTTTCGTCAGGCTCATACCTGAAGGCATTTTTTAACAGCAGGGGAACACCGCGAACCAATTTGATTTCGTTGGTAATGCGAGCCAGGAACTTAAGAACCGCTTCTTCGCAGGACTTCTCATCAGAAGCAGCGGACGCATTACCGGCAAGCAAACCGGCAAACATCAGGACCATCCGTTCTTCGTCGGAAAGATCCTGGACGGCGGAAAGATTGTTGAGGAATTCGCCAAGAGTTTCCCAGCTAGAATCATCTGCAGCGCCATTCAAGGACAGGGGACGAATTTCGGGGAAGTATTCATCCAGCTTAATGTCGAGGAAAGCGCGAAGGCCGAGAGAGGGCTTACCGGGTTTCAGCAACCACTTCTTGAATTCTTCGAAAAGACGTTCGATGGACAAGTCATCAAGCGAAAGGGTGCGGCACATTTCAACCGTTTCGGGAGCTAGCTTAAGCTTGAAGCGGCTAGCAAACTGCACTCCGCGAAGAATACGCAAGGAATCTTCGGCAAAGGCGGGCCCCACATGACGAAGAAGGCCGGCCTTAAGATCTTCCACACCATTATAAGGATCGCAAAGAGTCAGATCCGGCAGTTCCATGCCCATGGCGTTGATGGTAAAGTCGCGACGGAGGGCGGCTTCCTTGAAAGTCAGACGGGCATCGGTCTTGACCACAAAACCGCGATGTCCGTAACCCACCTTGCTTTCGGTACGGGGGAAAGAGAAATCGAGAGACTCCCCTTTCATGGCGAGATGGATGACACCAAAAGCCTTGCCAATCAAATTGCAACGACCAAACTTGGACAGAATGGCAATCAAGTCATCCTGCTCCATGTCATACACTTCGATGTCGTAGTCACGGCAGTTACCGCCCAGCATGGCATCGCGGACCCAACCGCCCACCAAGTAGGCACGACCACCGGCCTCGCGAATTTCGCCCGCAATTTTCAATAAACGCTGGGGCAGGCCCGGTTCAAAAGTTTCACCCGAAAGAGTTTGCACTGTGGCCATGAATCACCCTACTGGAAGTTGGAAACATCACTTGCAGAAGTATCGGCAGGTACCTCATCCGCAGACGGAGCGGTTCCTGCACTTTCGGACGGAACAGTCTTGCTTCCGTAGCGGTCATAGATGCTCACCGTTTCCTGCCCTGACGAATCACCCAATGCATCTGAAACAGAAATTTCACGAGGGGATTCGTCAGCCGCGGCAGTTCTAGACTCAGCAGACTTTGTCGAATCCGTTGCGGCAAAGCGGTCATAAATGCTTTTACGAGATGCGGCTCCATCTGCCTTTTTCAAGGCTTCCTCTTCACGGCAGACACGAAGTTCTTCTTCTGCGTAAGCTCGCTGGTCAGGAGAATAGGCCATGGTATTCAGACGATATTCCATTTCTTCGCACACGAGACCTTGACGTTCCCCTGCGCAAGCATTCAGCAGTACACTTATCACGAACAACAAAAAAATCAGACGTACCATCCAGCAAACCCTCTAATGGATAATAATGAACTTGCCCTTCTTCACCTTTGAAGAATTTTTTACAACATAATAATACACGCCAGGTGCCACCAGATTTCCGTCTAATCCGCGACCATCCCATTCAACGCTGCCCCCCAGTGTATCATCTTTTCGGAAGGAACGAATCAGGGAACCGCCACGGTTATAGATGCTAACAGATGCGCCTTCTGCAATATTCGCAATAACGAATCGGTTATGGACAGCAGGCCTGAAGGGAACGGGATAGGCATAAACGTCGGCCTTTGCCGAATCGGTCATGTTCTTCGAGGAGTACTTGAGATTCTTGTTGTAATAACGGCTGACGCCACTGGCATGAGTAAACCAGACCACCCCAAGGGTATGGTCAATGGAAAGGTCCGTTACGTCATTGGACAACATACCGCTCTTTACATTGTAGGACTTGACCGTCAGCGTGTCGGGAGACTTGTTTTTCAGGGACAGACGATAGGCGCCCTGGTCTGTCGTACCTAACCACAGGTTGCCATGAATATCCACGTCAATGGCAGAATATTCGGAAGCACGCAGACCGTTCGTCGACTTGGGCGACACAAGCGTATCCTTGTCTTTTTCATTCTTGTCCAGATAGTAGAGCGATGATTTCGTAATCACCCACAGGCGATCCCCAATAGAGTCGTAAACCATATCCACGGGAGTAGATTCCAGGGGGATAGATGTTTCTATGGTAGCACCGGACAGTTCACCCCCATTGTTCTTGGGAGAAGGAATTCGAATGATGTCAAGCCCGCCATCGGCAGCGATCGCCGTGCCCTGTCTTGAACCCACATACAGAAGCCATGAACCATCTTCATCGATCGTTGCGTAGAGAGGGCCAGCCATTGAAGTTTGCCCCACCTGAGTTGCACAATAAACTTCGCCATTGGTCTTGAAATAGTTTATGCTGTACTTCTTTCCGTTGGAGGTCGTCGTCAAGAAACCGGAACTGTCCGGCGCAGGCGTCGACCCGACAGAAATAACATACTGCAAGGGATTTCCGAGGTCATCATAACGGCCTTCAAAGTAGTTATCCAGGCAGGCGCCGCTATTCAGCCCAACGGAGAACTGCTGATCCAGCCCCCAATTTATGAACATGAAGAAGCCGAAACCCCAGATGTGGAAAAAGGTATGGCCATCGGGCAGCACCGATATGGACTTGATGCGGGCATCAAATGCAGCAGATTGACTACCGATCCCAGGCAGAGGATAAGACAGGTCGCTCCACGGTGCAACACCCCCATAGCTAATCCCGCCTTCCGTAGTACCAACAACGACACCACCGGTAGGCACGGCATGAACTTCATAGGGTTCCCCCAGCGGGAAATCATTGAACAGCGACAGGTCTGTTAGGGAGTTAAGGCTAGGGTCATAAAGGAAGACAGCCTCATCGCCAACCAGGAAATACTTGTCTTGGGCCTTCTCGATCCATCGAGTCTTTCTGACGACGGTGGTATCGTAAATAATCTCCTGGTTTCCCGCAACCTCGATAGTGTCAATGGGAGTCGCACTAATTGTATAGCTGGGGTCATCAATGATATCCCCTTCGATATTTATAAGGTTGGAGTCCTTTTCGACCAATCCATTCACCAGAGACGGATCTTTAACCTTGCTCCATGACAAAGGATCAAAAAGTTTAGCATCCCCGCCCACATCATACCAGTCCATTTCGCGAACATAGGACTGTTCGCCAACATTCACGTAAAGAGAATCTCCGTGAACCACAAGTTTCTGGATATTATCTGCAGACAGATTGTATTCACCAATTCTGTCGATTGTCGCAATAGAGGTTTTCGTAATCAAGTCAAAAAAGGCCAGACGGTCTTCAAATGCAATAACAATGATGGAATCGGCAAGAGCGGCTCCATCAGGCAGCACTCTAGACTTATTGGCGACGTAAGACCTATTCAGTACTCCCCAAACATTTCTTTGGGCGTCCAATGCGGCAATCAGACCGAACTTGGAAATGGCATAAATCCGTTCTTCATAGCCGACAATGGCGTGGAATATGGCCTCTTCCAATCCGTCTTCAGAATGAAATACGCGATCACCGTCTATGGCGCGGTAACGGATACCTCCGTCAGTCGCCAAAAGAATACCCCCACCATAGGGGATGCAACTTCTAACAGGAAAGGGCTTAGAAAAAGTAAGCCAGCTCTCCGCGGCAAAAGCCTGGGCAACAGTCAGAAAGACAATCAGTAGTAAGGTATAGAACTTCACATTACAAAATTACGAAATTTCATTGTTCCTCGTAAGCAAATCCTCCAAAAGAACCATTGGAGCATCAATCTTTTCAAGGATGGCATCCCTTTGCCGCTTTTCTTTGCGCATTTTATTTACAGCCCTGCAGCGAAGCTTGCTTAGGTACCCCCTATTTCTCGTCAGAATCCGGGCCGCATCCTTCAAAAGAAAACCTCCAAGATACGTCAGTTCCGTAACGAGGGCTTCTTCTGGATTGAGCACCTGCATAAAAGTCTTGAGCAGCGCGGCAGCCTTGTTCTCGCGGGATTCATTACGAAAATGGACCGAAGACTGTTCGGGATAAACATCGTACGCCGCCTGATTTTCCCTCAGCACAGAAAAGGGCAGAACCATTTTCTCCCGACGGTAAAGATCGAAGTGGGTACACAACGTTACCCTATAAAACCAGGGCCAAAGTGCGGTATCCAAATTAAGATTTTTCGCATATTTGCAAAACTTCAGCGCAACCTCCTGAAAAAGATCGTCTGCGGCCTCTTTTGTACTACTCCGCTTGCAACATAGTTTGTAAATTTGTGGGGCATTCTTGCGCCAGATATTCTCTAGCCGAATGGATACTTCTTCTGAAAAAATTCGCGTATTTTCCATAGTCAGAACGGGAATTTTGACAGAGTGTTTTCAGTTGAAGTCAAATCTAGGAAACCCTATGCGTAAAAAACCGATTCTTGATTATTTTGTCAACAACTGTTTGCAAAATGCTTCATTTTGCATTTTGCTACTGACTTTACCCTTGACAAGCTTCGCCGAAGAATTCAACATGAACAACATGCCCCCTCCGGACATGAGCATGACCTATTCGGCAGGGGAACTGGCTGCAGGATCAAAACTTACCGTCAAAATCACCATTCCCGACAACTGGCACGTAAACGCCAACATTGCCGCCGACGAATTCCTGAAACCCTCGTCCATTGACGTCTCCGCCCAAGGAATTTTCTTTGGCGAACCCGTCTGGCCCGCCCCCATCAAGGAATACAGCGAGGCTCTGGACCTTGAAAACCTGGTATTCCGCGGCGAGTTCCAGGTCATCCTCCCCATCGACAGCGTAGAAAAGAACTTCGACAGCCTCTCCACCACCATCACCTTCCACTACCAGGCATGCGACAATTCCATCTGCCTGGCACCCGCCCAAAAGACCATATCGCTGGACGGGAATACTTTTGGAAAGGGGAACGCAGGCAACGGGGACGCTAACCTAAAAAAAAATGGTAAAGACGGGGATGAGCCGCAGCAAGTAAACGCTACGGAAGAAAAATTCGACATCATCATGGAATTCCAGCAGGAAGAAACCGCTGGAACAGACGCCAAAACCGTTGCAAGTGAAGCCACAGCAAACGAAAGCACCGCAAGCGAACCGCAGACCGCCGCAGAAGAAAGCGCCGCTGAAGTCGCCGCCGTTGGAGAAAGTGCCGCAGACTCCGCCGCAGGTTTCGCCGGCACCCTAGCCCTCCTGTTCTTCGCCTTCATCGGTGGCATCATCCTGAATCTGATGCCCTGTGTTTTGCCGGTGCTTTCGTTGAAAATTTTCAGCCTCGTCAAGCAGGCCGGGAAATCCCGCAGCCGCCTGCTGGCATCGGGACTCAGCACCACCGCAGGCATCCTCTGCAGTTTCTGGGTGCTGGCAGCCATCATCAGCATCATCAAGATTGGCGGCGGAAATGCCGGCTGGGGAATGCAGTTCCAGAGCGCAGGCTTTATCGCCTTCATGGTGGTGATCCTCACCGCCTTCGCCATGAGTTTCTTCGGACTGTTTGAAGTGTGGCTCCCCTGGGGTGCCACCACCAAGATGGATGCCGCCGGCAGCAAGGGCGGCCTGGCAGGCGCCTTCTTTACGGGAGCGCTGCTTGTTTTGCTCAGCACCCCTTGTTCCGCACCCTTCCTGGGAACCGCCATGGGATTCGCCTTTACCGCAAGCCTGCCGGTACTGTTCCTATTCTTTACGGCAGCAGGCATCGGACTTGCCCTCCCCTATCTCCTGGTCAGTTTCTTCCCCGCCGTTCAGAAACACTTGCCCAAGCCGGGAATCTGGATGACCTACCTGCAGAAGGTCATGGGTGTTTTACTTCTGGCCACCGTCTGCTGGCTTCTCTGGGTCGTGAACGAGCAGGCAGGTTCTGCAGGCGTAGGAATCTTCGCAGTTATCGCTGTAGTATCTGCAGCGGCCAGCGCCCTCATCGGGAAAATCGCCCCGCCGGGTGTAGCCTTCAGCCGTGAAGTGGTCGGATTCGCAGGCGCCATTGTGATTCTTGCCGGTCTCTGGTTCGGCGTTCTCGCACCCCGCTACGAAAACGTAGTCGTCGATCGTTTCAACGCCCGCATGGCAGAACAGATGACAGAAGACGGCTGGTTCCGTTACAGCCCCGCCCTCATAGAAGAATTCAAGGCCGCCGGGCGCACCGTATTCATCGACGTTTCCGCCGACTGGTGCATTACCTGCAAGGCAAACGAAGCCGCCGTCCTTAACCGCGAAGAATTTACCGACGCAATGAACAAGCTGAACGTGGCCCGCGTCAAGGCGGACTGGACCCGCGAAACTCCGGAAGTGAATGCATTGCTCCGCAGTCTTGGAAAATCTGGCGTACCCGCTTATGCAGTATACCCCAAGGGCGATGCAAGCAAGCAGATTGTCTTCCCGGAACTGCTGACCACAGGTGCCATCGTCGAAAAGATTACTGGCAAGTAAAGTCCTTTTTCCGTATAAGAAAAGCCCGCGGTTTAAATCCCGCGGGCTTTTTTGCGATTTCTATAAGTAATCCCCGACATTGTCGGGGATCCCATTAAAAATTAGCGCTTGCCTTCCTTCTTATATCTCTCAATACATTCCTGGTAGAATTCATAGGTCTGCTGAGCGATGGCCTTCCAGCTGAAGACGTCGATAGCGCGCTTGCGGCTCACTTCGCCCATCTTCTTTGCCATTTCGGGGTTGGCCAGAATGGTGTTCAGCTTGTTTGCGAAATCGGTCTGGAATGCCTTGGGGTCGGCGGGTTCGAAGTTGGTCTCGGAAACAGCCTTCAGGGGAACCAGGAAGCCAGTTTCGCCATCCACGATAATTTCGGGAATGCCACCCACGGCGCTACCCACCACAGGAGTACCGCAGCTCATGGCTTCAAGGTTGATGATACCGAAAGGTTCGTAAAGGGACGGAGTTGCAAAGACAGTAGCGTGGCTATAGAGCACACGGAGTTCTTCATGAGGAACCGGTTCCTGGATCCATACAACACCTTCGCGGGTCTTCTGGACTTCTTCAATGAGAGCCTTGCATTCGTCGGCCAGTTCCTGAGTGTCGGGGGCGCCAGCGCAGAGAACCACCTGGGCGTTCTTGTCGATCTGGGGGATAGCTTGGATCAGCTGGCTGATACCCTTCTGACGGGTAATGCGGCCCACAAACAGCACGAAAGGCTTCTTCGGGTCTACACCCCACTTTTCCAGGATGCCTTCGCTGAAGGTGGGCTTGTAGAAGTCGGGATCGATACCGTTGTAAATCACCTTCACACGGTCTTCGGGAACGCCATAAAGCTTCATCACGTCGCGCTTCATGCCCTGGCTAACGGCGATGACACCGTCGGCGGCTTCGTAGGCGGTCTTTTCGATCCAGCAGCTCATGGCATAGCCACCGTCGCCCAGCTGTTCAGCCTTCCACGGGCGGTGAGGTTCCAGGGAGTGGGTTGTCAAGATCAGGGGGCACTGCAAAAGGCGGGAAGCCAGGACACCACCGAAATGGCTGTACCAGGTATGGCAATGAATGACATCGATGTCATCCATGGTAGCTGCCCACTGCAGGTTAATATCCAGGGGCTTGAAAATCTTCTGAAAACGGTCATCCTTGGGATTCAGGCCCAACTTACGGCTAAAACCGATAGCACGGATATTGTCGGCGTCATCGTTCTGCACGCCAAAGCAGCGGGCTTCCACATGGCAAAGCTTGGCCAATTCCTGGGTCAGGAACTTGACGTGGATACCGGCACCGCCATAGATTTCCGGCGGGAATTCATTAGTAAGGATAGCTGCGTTCATAAATGTCTCCAGTGGCGGAAAAATCCGCCATTCGCACTAAATATACATCTATTTCCTTAGGCCAAAAACGCTAACTAAAAAAAAGATTCCCCGACTTGCGCCGGGGAATCCTTGGAGTGTGTTATGTAGAGATACTTTTTATCAGGCTAGAAGTTCTTGCACTGACCCTTCCAGTTACCCGGGCCACCAACGATGGGGCCGTTGATGTAGGCACCACTGGTACCGACGAAGTCAGCCTTACGGAAGTCTTCGCCACCCAGGTGCCAACGCATCCAGGAAACGGTAGCAGCCATGCCACCCCAAGGACCAGAACCGTGGCCCCAGCCACATTCGCCGTTCTGGCATTCAGGATTTGCACCGACCGCACCACCAGTCATCTTGATAAGGCAAGCGGGAGCCTTGACACCCGGATTACCGTAGTCAGCTTCTGCATTGGGGCGTTCCATACCACCTTCGCCATAAACGATGGCGAAAGTCTTGGTTGCAGGAACCTTAGTGCCATCCACATGAGCCATGTCGCCACTGTTGTTCAAGACTGCAGTAATCACGCGATCGTCATTGATAAGCATTTCTTCGGACTGGAGACCACCCATGGAGTGACCGGATGCACCCACCTTGGTCATATCCAATTTCTGGTACAGGGGGTCGCCCGGAGTATTGTTCTTCTTTTCGAGCCAGTCGAGAGCGGGCTTGCCGCGGCCAGTACCATCCGGAGATTCGCTAGTGGCGATTACAACGAAACCGTGGGAAGCAAGGCGACGGATAATGCCTTCGTATTGTGAGGGGCTAGAACCGCCACCTGGGCCCCACAGCACAACGCCATGTTTCTGGGTTTCGGAAAGTCGCTTGGGATAAGCAAGAATGGCTCCGCCGTTATCACCGGTGTTTGTGAAGTATTCCACCTCCATGTAGTCCTTGTTTTCGTCGGTATCGTTAGCAAGGAAGATACCCTTAGGAGCTTCCTGGACCACGGCGCTAGAGCTTTCCGGAGCGGATTCGCTTGTGCTGGAAGCCGGTTCAGTTACGCCGCCCTCAGAATCGGAACTTGTCACGACATCGGAAGGATTGTTATCGGTAGGAACGTCACCTTCAGCAGGAACATCACCGCCTTCTGCGGGGGTGTCGCCACCTTCGGCGGGAGTATCACCAGTGGGGGGAACAACTTCACCTTCTCCACCAACGTCACCATTTTCTTCACCGGTAATCGGATCGTCAGTAGGATCCATAGCGGCAGAAGATTCCGGATTAGTATAGATAATTTCACCCGTAACCGGGTCAACCATGGGTTCGCCAGTTACCGGATCGATTACCGGTTCGCCAACCACAGAGCTGGAAGACAGACCACCAAGGGCGCCGTCTACAGCATCTGCTACAGAATCACCACAGTTCATGAATGCCAATGCACTTGCAGTAACAAATGCCAGCTTGACCACCCTAATAAAATTCTTTTTCATTTCAAACTCCTTTTATTCCATCACCGAGAATAAAAGTACCTAGAACCAGGCAAAGAAAATAAGGTTCAAAAAGAGATTCCTTGGATAAAATGTCAACATGGACAATTTGTCAACGAGAAAAATTTTTACATTAATTTATACATAAAAATCCACGATTGACACATATCAATCGTGGATAAAAATCAGACTTTTATTTTTTACAAATTAATTTTCGCGCCAGCGACCGCACCCTTAGCGAAGGCGGTCGTTAATAGTAGCCATAAATTCTGCGCGGGTCTTTTCGTCGGTCTTGAATCGGCCAAGAAGCTGTGTAGTCACCATGGTAGCACCGGGTTTCTTGATACCGCGCATGGTCATGCACATGTGGCTTGCTTCCAGAACAACGGCAACGCCCTTAGGCTGCAATTCCCTCTGGATCAGTTCCGCAATCTGGCGAGTCATGCGTTCCTGAATCTGGGGGAAGCGGGCATAGAATTCCACCACGCGGGGAATCTTGGAAAGCCCAACAACGCAATCACCGGGAATGTAGGCGATATGGGCCTTACCGGTAAAAGGCAAGAAGTGATGTTCACACATGCTGGCGAAGGGAATGTTGGGCACAACGATCATCTCGTCATACTTTTCGTGGAAGCGGGTCTTGAGGATATCTTCGGCCTTCAATTCTCCAGTCAGGCTGCTCATGACCTCGGCATACATCTTGGCCACGCGCTTGGGAGTTTCCAGCAAGCCTTCGCGATTAACATCTTCACCCATACCTTCAAGAATCATCTTGAAGCCATCTTCCATCATTTTTAAATTCATATCAGTTACTCTTCAATCAATTTTTTTTAATCCTGCACCTTCGAACCTAATTCAGCTAAGGAACTAAAGTTCCTAGTTTCGTACAGCTCGCGGGACTGGATCCTTCACTTCGTTCAGGATGACGCACCTGCGGTGCGTCACTTCTCCAGCGGGAGCATCAAGATACGAGACTTCCGCTTCTGATTGTAGTGATCGCGCTTGGTCTTGGGGAGTTCCTCCACAGTACCATCCACAAAGCCAAAATGGTAGAACCAGTCCAGAGCCTGGGTGGTTAGCAGGAACAGCTTCTTGTAACCCTTCATGCGACCAACGGAAATCAGGTGGCGGACAATGGCGTCGCCAATGCCCGACTTACGATAGTTGGCGCCAACGGCAATGCCAGCCACTTCGGCCATACCATCCTCAAATTCATGGAGGGCGCCGCAACCGTGAATGCTGTTATCGATGCTGTACACCACATAGTCCGAAAGCTTTTCGGAGATGCTTTCCTGAGTACGGGGCACCAGGAATCCCTTGTCGATATAGTCCTGCATAATGCGGAGGATATCGGGAATGTCTTCCATGGTGGCCGGGCGGATACTAGAGTACTGGTTGGCGTACACCATGGTACCGTCACCACGGGCAGAGAACACTTCCTGCAGCAAGCTTCCCTGAAATTCACCGCTGAGCAAGTGGACACGGTTGGCGCCAGCCTCGCAAGCGTGAATGGCATTCATCAAGTAATCCATCTGGGCGAAATTCAAGACGTCAGAATTCAATTCCAGAAGTTCCTTGGCCTGGTCCACATCCATAGCAGAAATCAAACCGTTATCGGTAGGTTCCAGATACTTGGTATTCCTACCCGTCACGAGACCGCCAAGCTTGATACCGTTCTGGTTACCGATGAAGAACAGCTTTCCCACCTTCATGTACTTGCAAAGTTCGGTAGCCAGTTCCGTAGAACTGATATTGTAGGCATGACCGATCTTGTTCCAGCCGATAGGTGCAATGATAGGCACGAAATCTTCGTTCAGCAATTGGTCCAGAGTATCCTTCTGTACGCGTTCGATGCGTCCGGTGCGCATATAATCCACACCGTTGATCACGCCCATGCTGCGGGCCAAAATCCAGTTGCCCTGAATACCGCGAAGGCCGCTTGCCGTCAAATGACTCATAATGTGCTGGGCCGCACCTAGAGAAGCCTGTTCCACGTGGGGCAAGGCCTGCTCACTGGTAAGACGTACGCCACAATGGAACTTGGTTTCTACGTTCCAGGCCTTGAGCTGGGCGTCGATACTATTGCGGGTACCCGGCACGATAATGATCTTTACCCCAGTCTTGTGGAGCAAGGCGATATCACGCATGAGCACAGGGAAAAGCGGATGGCTCATGAGATCGTCTTCGATCTTCAACACAAACAGCTGGCCCTTGAAGCGTTCCATATACCCGAACACTTCGCGAATGAAACCTGCTATTTCAAAATGCTGGGATGTAAAATCATTTGGATTCATAAACTCAATAATAAAAAAATTGGTTCAGAAACAAAATGGCATAACGAAAAGAAAACAAAAAGAAAAACCGCGGGAAGTTAACCGCGGCCTTTCTTGAGAGAGAAAGAAAACTCTTACTTGGCAGGCTTGGCCTCAGCGGGGGCTGCAGGCTGGGCTTCGGCGGGGGCAGCAGTCGGCTGAGCGGCGTCGGCAGCGGGCTGAGCTTCAGCAGGAGCGACTTCTGCAGGAACCGTTTCAGCAGGCGGAACTTCTGCGAAGACCTTCAGCAATTCCACTTCGAACACCAGCATGGCATTGGCAGGAATCATGGGAGGTACGCCAGCTTCACCATAAGCCAGGTCGCTAGGAATCCAGGCCTTCACCTTGGAACCCTCCTTGAGAACCTGCAGCAGGTCCTGCCAACCGGCAATGACCGCATTCACCGGGAATTCCAGCGGTTCTCCGCGCTTTACGCTATTGTCAAATTCAGTACCATCCAGCAGGGCACCCACATAATGCACCTGGACCTTGTCGCTAGCCTTGGGAGAAATGCCGGTACCTTCGGTAATCACCTTGTACTGTACACCCTTGGGAGTCAGCTTCACGGTAGGATCCTGCTTGTTCTTTTCCAGGAACTTGTTCTGTTCATCCAGAGCCTTCTGGGCAGCGGCCTTTGCATCGGCTTCCTTGTTCTGCTGCATCAGCAGGAGCAAGTCCTGAAGGGCACTTTCTGCCGTAGAATCATCCATCAGGACCTTACGGTTGGAATCCACCACATCCTGGATGGCGCTCATCAAGAGCATCATGTTCACGGGAGCATTCACATTGGCAATAGCCTTACCCAGGTCCATACCCAGGGCATAGCTGTAACGGTCAGTCTTGTTTGCAAAACCGGCACCGGGAACAGCCACAGAAGCCTTGGCACCACTGGCTTCGGCAGAAACGGCTGCGGAATCGGCAGGGGCGGAACCAGCAGCTGGGGCAGCGGGATCCACAGCGGGTTTTTGAGAACCACCACATGCAACCATGGCTGCGCAAACGGAAATTGCAGAAAAAAGACGGACAAAACTCATGTTAATTCCTTTATAATCAGTGACTTACTGCACATCAATTTACAAAAAAGTGTGTCGGGGAACACGCCGTGAACACTTTTTAGCGGCTAAAAAATAGCGAAAAAGAATCCCCCAGGGCATCCATTTTTGGCAGAAATCGCCGTTTTTGAATAGAAAAACGCAACTTTTATCCAAAACTACATTCGGGAAACCCATTTAGAACCGCCCCAAACCGTAAACTTGCGTAAACAAAAACCCTTTGAAAGGTACAAGAAAATTACTAACTTACAACGCCAAGAAAGAGAGTGTAAGGAAATTGTATGAATTACCGCTTTGAAAATTACATTGAATCGGCTTCTGCAAGCAAGAAAAACTTCGAACGTGACCTTGAAGGTATCAAGGCCTCCCTCCAGTCGTCTATCCAGGGCAAAACCTCCACCTTTACGGTTCAGCCCGCAAAGACCGGCTGGCTCAAGGGCAGCCTTTCCTACCCCTGGGTACTGATTTGCAGTATCGCTCCGGCCCTGAAGGAAATTTTCTAATAGATATCCCTATCTTGTATTTCATTTTATGAAAAACGCCGCCTGTTTAAACAGCGGTGTTTTTTTATGCTCTTATTTTTTTATTTCCGCATATTTAAAACATCATACCTTATTTTTAAATTTGAACCATAAGAAAATTAAACCTGGAGACCAATATGGCAGCTCTCGTTTTGGACGGCAAGGCTCTTGCCAAGACCACTGAAGAAGAACTCAGCGCACGCGTCGCAAAGCTCAAGGAAAAGACCGGTAAGACCCCGATCCTCGCCACCATCCTCGTCGGCGACGATCCCGCTTCCGCAACCTATGTGAAGATGAAGGGTAATGCCTGCGCTCGCGTGGGCATGGACAGCATCAAGGTCATCATGCCCCAGGACACCACTACCGAACAGCTCCTGGCCAAGATCCAGGAACTGAACAACAATCCGGACGTCCACGGCATTTTGCTGCAGCACCCGGTTCCCCGTCAGATTGACGAACGCGCCGCTTTCGAAGCAATCGACGCCCGTAAGGACGTTGACGGCGTGACCTGCCTGGGCTTCGGCCGTATGTCCATGGGCGAAAAGGCCTATGGCTGCGCTACTCCCCAGGGTATCATGCGCCTTCTGAAGGCCTACAACGTGGAACTCTCCGGCAAGCACGCTGTTGTTGTTGGCCGTTCCGCAATTCTCGGCAAGCCCATGGCCATGATGCTGTTGAACGCAAACTGCACCGTTACCATTTGCCACTCCAAGACACCCAACGTTCCGGAGCTGGTGAAGCAGGCAGACATCGTCGTTGGCGCTGTAGGCAAGCCTGAATTCATCAAGAAGGAATGGATCAAGCAGGGCGCTGTGGTTGTTGACGCCGGTTACCATCCGGGTGGCGTCGGCGACTGCGAAAAGGGTATGGAAGAAGTTTCCAGCGCATACACCCCGGTTCCGGGCGGCGTTGGCCCCATGACCATCAACACCCTCATCTACCAGAGTGTTGAATCTGGCGAGAAGTACATTCTCGGTTAATTTCGGCTAATCGCAGAAGGTGCGTCGCGGCAGTTCCGCGGCAAGCAAAAAAACTCGGTCGCTTTACGGCACCGAGTTTTTTTATTTCTTGAAGGTAGGAATTATTTCAAACAAAAATGCCTCTCCGCAGAATAATCTGCAAAGAGGCGGTTTTTAGGAGAATAAGAGAGAGATTTAATTACTTGCGGACGCGAATGGTCTGGGTAGCCTTACCAGCAACACCGTAGCGCATAACATAGGCGCCATTGCGCAGCGTTCCGTTAATGCCCTTCCATGCTTCCTGAGCGGAACCGGCAAAGACGTTTGCAGACTTGACCAGCTGACCGTTCATATCGAAAATCTGGCACTTGATCAATCCTGCGCCTGCATCCATCAGGATAGTGTTGGCAATCTTGACCAGTTCACCATTGCCTTCAAACTTGATCCAGTCCACATTCAAATTGTTGTCATTGATGGTCAGGCGCAGAATCTGCTTTCCGGCAGCCAGTTCCAATTCACCCGCTTCGACTTCGGTATAAGTATTCCAGTCACCCATGTTCTTGATTGCGGCATCCAGAGTGGCGGTACCCACAGAAACAGTTACAGAACCATCGGCACCATTACCAGTAGCGCCATTCACGGTCACCTTGTACTTGCCAGCAGCCTTCACATCGATGGTGTATTCGTAGTAGTCGCCAGCAGTGGTATAACCAGCGGCATAGCCTGCACCGGCCACAACGACGCCAGCATCATCTGTACGATAAGCGGTTCCATCATTTTTGGCCTGGCTGTGGGAATAGGCATTCACGTCGTAATTTTCTGCTTCCACAGTACCCGGAATTTCGATAGCGCCCTTAAAGGGATTGCCTTCGGCAGAAGCACTGGAAGAAGGTTCAGTAGAAGTGCTGGAACCCGGGTCCACCACAGCGGCGCCATCAGAAGAGAGCACAATGTCGCCACCATTGGGAACAGCATCAAAGTAGATGTAGCCATCCTTGATGGAGGCTTCGATGGCCTTGCCATCCTGGGTTGCGGAAACCATGGTCCAGCTACTCTTGACGCGAATGGACAAAGGATAGTTGTACTTGGAAATGTTGTCGGCGATGCTATGGGTAAGGGTATAGCTCATGCTGGTGGCGGAAGAAGACTTTTCAGTAATCTTCGCAGCCTTGCGTTCCTTGATGTACATGGCAACATGTCCCATGGGAGCAACCCAGATCTTGGAATCGTTCTGCTTTGCCCAACTGAGAGCGCCGTCGATGGCGCTAAGGTCCGTGGGAGAATAGGTAGCGTAACCATTGCTCTTGCCCTGGAAACCGTGAGTCAGGAACGAAACCCAGCCACCCTGCTGGATAGCCTTTTGCATTTGGCCAGTAAAGTCATTAGTGCTCTTGATGTCTCCCTCGGAGCCAGTCATGGTGGCGGGAACCTTGGTCCAGTCGCTGGGACCGTCCTTGCCCGAGATATCGGGCACACCCTGCCAGGAACCATTACAGATACGGCCAACAACGTAGTTCTGGCTCACAGAGGATGCACTGGGGGACTTACAGTTAGGATAAGCCAACGTGACAACGCCATAATTCTGGGAAATCTTGCCATTGATGGTATTTCTTGAGGAAGCCGATTCGTTATCAGGCATGGGGTTTCCATGATTATCGCTATGGCTTGCAATTTCGTGGCCATTATCAGCCATACCCTGGAAGCCACTCCAGTTAGGATTCCAAGTCGTCACAAGGTTAAAAGTACCCTTATAGCCGTACTTGTCAAATACCGGGGCGGCGTCAGTCACATGACTGGGAGCACCATCATCAAAAGTAAAGCTTGCCGCACCCTGACGGAAACCTGCCCAGGTTGCAATTTCCTGAGCCTGTACAGAAGCAAAAAGGCTGCCGATCACAGTTGCAGCAACAAAATATTTCCTTGATAGATTCATAACACATCTCCGCCTAAAAAGGCATAACTCTCTGAATCTATAAATACATTTTTCTAGTCCAACATGGACTATTTTTTAGGCGTTTCCGTTGTTGCTAATTACAACAACTGCTGATTCTATTTAACACAGCTTGGACAGGAAGGCCTTGGCATCTTCGCAGATCACCATCTTCTTTCCTAACAGCGACTGCAGACGTTCCAGGTCTGGATGCCCCTGCTGTTCATAAACAATCACGCGCTTGAACCGTTCGCGGTGCCGCAATAAAAATTCCAAATTGTTAATGTCGCTCTTGGGGAAACCGTAACCCACGAAGAAAATATCCTCCGCCTGCTTCAGGTAGTAATCGGCCTTGCTCCAGAGCAAGTTAAAGAGACTTCCGCGCAAGAAGCTTTCCTTGGCGTGGGCCATGGGAATATAGATGGGCGTATCTTCGCAATAGATGGGAAAACTGCGATCCCCCGGCTCCACCTGGCACACACTATTGAGATCCAGCGTGTCGGTCACCCCCTTGAGGGCATACCAGTTCAGGGAACCGTGAAGTTTGATCAAGTCGACGGTACGGCCGGTGTTGGCGCGTCGGGCAGTACGGTCAGCCGGCTCAATACGGACACCATAATCTACGGCCACCTGCCAGGACAGTTCTTCGTCGGAATAGATTGCCTTTTCAATCAGGGTATCGTAGTTGAAACTGAGAAGCAATGTATCGCGGGCACCGGCGCCAGAACAGTTGACGCAACGTCTGAGGAACGTCCGCAAGACCTTCGCCGAACTGGCATCCAGCGATTCTTCGCGACTGATAGCATTGGCAATAAAGCGAAGCAGTTCAAAACGCAGGGACGCATGATACAGGCGCTCCCGCTCCCCCGGGAAAATCTGGGCAGACAGAATGGACGTGGCCAAGGTCTCGATATCCAGATAATCCTTGCAACCATTGCACAAATCCAGAAACTTCCTGCAATAATCGCGAAAATGAGGGAATTCGTCGGGAATCCCTGCAGGAACCAGATTATTCAGGTCCCGAAGGGTCGGCATCTGGGGGCAAAAGGACTTACTGAAGCCCGACCCAAGCACGATAATTCGACGATATGCGTTTTTCGAAACACTCATGGTAGTGAATGTAATCAAAAAAGGCAGACTTTATTTGAAGAAATTTAAAAAAGTTTACAATGAAACGTCTAAAAAAGCATCCAACCCGTATCAAGGCCGGTCACGGGGACAAATCGTCTCACGGCACCAACATCCCCGGATCCCTGGTCCTTACCGATGACCACGGCCAAACCCGTCAGGAAGTTCATCCAGCGGCTGGGAGAGAATTGCAATCCGCAAAAATGATTCAGGCAGGGTACGATCCAGGCATCATGGGAACAGAAGATATTGATAGGGGCCTTCCCGTGAGAAAGCATGAACTGGACCATCTCCTGGGAGCGGGCTGCCAAGGGGAAATAAGCCGGGTCCACATAGCGGGAATCGGCGGCAGTTCCATCCAACCAACGACAAATCCCCTGGTAAAATCCAGTCACGTGAGTTTCCATGTAGGCATCGTAATTCTTTACAAAGAATTCCGCAAGGGGTTGCTGCGGCATTACATCGGGAGCATCTATCCCAAGACCAAGGCCGATATATTCGGCGGTCTGCATACAACGGCCTACGGGACTGCTAAAGAACATGCAATCGGCAGAAACTCCGCTGGTGCAGGAAGCGGCAATGGACTTGCCTAGTTTAAGGGCTTGTTCGCGACCACGGTCCGTCAAACCGACAAAGGCGCCATGATCAGGGTCGTTAGGTTTTATATGGTCCCGCTCACCGTGACGAACCAGGAAGTACACACGTTCGTCATTTCCAACAGTCTTAAAAAAATCTGCGGCACTAACAAATTCAATCATCGATGACATTAGAAAGTCAACATGGGAAGCAAGTCAGCAAGAACCGGCGACAGGAAATACCAGATGCCGTGAGTCAGACCAAAGCAGACGACACCCAGCAAGAAGCCGCAAATGATGTCGGTAAACCAGTGAACGCCAAAGTACACTCGCAGAAGACCCCAGCTCATGGGGAACAGAAGCATCACCCAGCCATAGTAGGGCATGGCGGCAGTCATAGTCATGGCAACAGCGAAGTTGTTCATGGTATGACCGCTGGGGAAGCTGTATTCGTCCATGGGAGGCACCTGGGGCTTGATAGAATCAAGAACCACGAAGGGGCGGGGACGCTTCACCGTAAGCTTGATCAGTTCGTAGAGTCCCAGGGAAATGCCCGTAACAATGGCAGCTTCCATAGCTACAGGAATAAAGGCTCGCCAACCGATATGGATAAAAAGCACAATGGCAAAAAGAATCCAGACGTAGCCATCACCCAGGCGTACGTAAGAGCGAAGAAACCTCTTGGTCTTTTCGGAAAAATGCCTATTGTTCCAATACCAATAGAGTGATACGCCTTCGTCAAATTTTTGGATTCTCTTAAACATTGCGCCAAATTTAAAAATTTTTTCTGATTCAATTTCCTACTTTTAACATATTAACGTTGAAGCAGGACCTGCCCAACACGAGTACTTTCGGCGCAGCCGAAGCCAACCGCCTTGCCCACTTCCTACTTCGAAGAATATTTGACCAAGATAGAGGTAAAAAATGCGTGTACTCGTTCTTAATTGCGGCAGTTCTTCTGTGAAGTTCGCTGTCATCGACACCAAGACCAAAGAATCCATCGCCAGCGGCCTTGTGGAAAACATCGGCGTTAACGGCCACACCAAGGCAAAGGGCCCGGAAGGCAAGATTGATTTCAACTTTGACTGCCCCACCCACGCCGAAGCTGTGGACCAGGTGAAGAAATTCCTGGACGAGCAGAAGCTCACCGACACCATCGAAGCCATCGGCCATCGCGTGGTGCACGGCGGTAAGTACATCAAGTCCGAAAAGGTGACCCAGGACGTCATCGACTACATCCGCAGCATCGTCCTGTTCGCACCGTTGCATGAACCTGCACACGCCACCGGTATGGAATGCGCCATGAAGTTCTTCCCGAACCTGAAGGACAAGCAGGTGGCCGTATTCGACACCGCCTTCCATCAGACCATGCCCCGTAAGGCTTTCCTCTACGGCATCCCCTACAAGTTCTACGAATCCGACGCCATCCGCCGTTACGGTTTCCACGGCACCAGCCACCGTTTCGTCACAGCCGAAGCTGCAGCAATCCTGGGCAAGAAGCCGGAAGAATGCTGCTTCATTACCGCTCACCTCGGTAACGGTTCCAGCTGCTCCGCCATTCTCAACGGCAAGTGCGCCGACACAACCATGGGCTTCACCCCGCTGGACGGTCTCATCATGGGTACTCGTTCCGGTTCCATCGACCCGGCTATCCTCTTCTACATCAGCAAGAAGTACGGCTATGACATCGACCGTCTCGACAAGATGGTGAACAAGGAATCCGGCCTTCTGGGTCTTTCCGGTTTGAGCAACGACATGCGCACCCTGACCCAGGCTGCAAGCGAAGGTCACGTTGGCGCACAGATCGCTCTGGAAACCTTCTGCTACAAGCTGGCTCGTGAAATCGGCGGCATCGCCATGGCCCTCCCCCGCATCGACGCCCTGGTATTCACCGGCGGCATCGGCGAAAACAGCATGCTGGTCCGTAAGACCGTCATGGAAAACCTTGCCCTTCTCGGTTACCAGATCGACGAAGACCGCAACAACAAGGCTGGCAAGGAATCTGGCCACATGATCAACAAGGAAGGCACCCCCAAGGCAATGGTGGTGGCAACCAACGAAGAACTGCTCATCGCCCTCGATACCGAAGACTTGGTAAAGTAGGAGTGAGGGCGCTGCGCCTTCGGCTCCGCGCTCAGGGGTGAGGTCGCGACTGCGTCGCTAGAGGTAAATTCTCTCACCTTCCCCGAAATACAAAAGAGACTCCCGTTCGGGAGTCTCTTTTTTTGTGCCGTTAGGCACCATTATCTTACCTCAAAGTGAGCCGCGTAACGCGAACGACCTCACCCCTGAAGCGAGTGCAAAGCACGAGCGTACCTCAAACCTCAAGCGAGCGTCGCGAGCGTACCTACCTTACTTGATAGTGAAAGTCTGCTGATTTACCTTCAGGATCTTGCGGCCCTGAACCGTTGCTGCAGCGGCACGAACTTCAGATTCGCTTACCGGCAGACGGCGGGTCCACATGACGCGGCCCTGCATATCCATCATGGAGACGGTACCGCGATTAGCCTGAATAGCCCCCTGCCAGTTCAACTTGGCAGAAGCCACCACGGGAGTAATACCCGTAGTAGAAGAACCTTCCAGGTAGAACACAACGCCTACAGTCTTAGTAGTGTCGTTGGCATCGTAAGCGGAAAGGGATACGCGGTAAGCCACATCCTTGAACAGTTCAACTGTATCGGATGCCAAGGAAACCTTCAGGACGCCATCCACAATTTCAACATCCAGCTGCTTCGAATGGCTTCCGATGATGTAACCCAGTTCATCACCATCAACGTCAGTGAAGATGGAATCCATGGGAACTTCACCAACAAACTTCTTGCCATCAATTGTAGCTGAACCTCTCCAAATAACCACCGGAGCATCATCTACAGGAGTGATATTGACAGTGATGTTAAATTCAGTAGGAGTGCTCTTACCATCGGTAACAGTACCGACCACAATAGCTTCACCGAAGGCATTGCGAACCGGCGTAATAGTCAAAATGCCAGAAGTGTAGCTCACCAGAGTCTTGCCATCTTTGCTTTCAAAGCTGTAAGTCAAAGCTTCCTTTTCAACATCCGTTGCCCAGGAAGTCACAATAGCCTTCTTATAGACAATAGCTGCAGCATCTTCCATCACTGTGGTGTCAATGGCGTCAACAGTCATAATGGGAGACTTGTTCCTGTACTTCACATCCAGCATGACAACAGCCATTTCGGACTTAAGACCTGCGGAGTTTTCAATGTGATAGGCAAAAGCATCCGGACCTTCGTAATCTTCATCGGTGGTGGTGTAGACGAAGGAGCCGTCCTCGGCAAGGACCACAGTACCTTCGGAAGGTTCAACATCCAGAACGGCAATCAAGGTAGAATCACCATCGGGATCCTCATCATTGGCAAGGACACCCTTCTTGGCAGTAATTTCGTTCTTGCCCTGCAGAACTTCATAGGTATCCTCCTTGGCAATGGGAGCATCGGCAACAGGATTTACCTTTACATAGAACATCACATTGGGAATAGAAATAGCAGGGTCGGTAACCACGAGGCTAACCTTGGCAACACCGTTGGCATCCTTAATCGCCGACACATCAATCAGATAATTATCGTCTGTTGCAGAGACGCTCACGGTAACGACACCACTTGCCTTTCCAGTAACAGTATAATCGTCATCGCCATCTACATCCGTAATAGAAATGTTTTCCTTGGGGAACACCAGGACAAAGTCATCGAAATCTTCATCGACTACCAGGGTATCGCCAAAGGATTTTTCATCACCATCTTCATTCAAGAAAGTCTTGGTCAGGATCTTAACCACCGGAGCATCATTCACGTTTGTTACGGTAATAGTTGCAACGCCAATTTCACTTTCCCTGTCGGTGTTATTCTTTTCGACGCACTTGTAGGTGAAGGAATCCTTACCATAGAAATTTGCTGCAGGAGTATATGTGAATATGCCAGTCAGGGCAGCAATCTTCAGTTCACCATGTTCGGGTTCACTGAGCTGCACCCATTCAACAGCATCGCCATCGGCATCGGAGCAAATCTTGGTCAGGTTGTTCACGAGGAGAGTGCTCTTGTAAGAGGAATCTTCCTTGACCTCGAATTCCATGTTCTGGGCCACCGGCAGGTTTTCCGTATCTTCGGTATTGATGGTGAAGGAGAAGGTGGCGGTCTTCTTGGTGGGATCCGTTGCGGTCAGAGTTACCTTGGCGGGACCATCGGGATTCGGGGTGGTCGTGAACTTGATGATGCTATTCTGGTCGTACTTGGTAGAATCCACCAGCTTGACAGAATTGTTTTCGCTTACGATCTTCACGGTAATGGTCAGATCGTCTCCGTCGGCATCTTCAAAAACCTCGGCCATATTCATGGTATGAACGGCGCCTTCGGCAAGGTCGATGGAACCGCCGTTATAGCCAGCAAAACCTTCGGTTACGTTAGGAGCGGCAGTGACGCATTCATCCCCCAAGGTAAAACTATGCAGGGTGACCGTGTTAGAACCACTCTTGGCAGCCTTGGCGTGGGAGTCCTTGAAGCTGAACTGAACGCCCAGCTGAGATCCGGAATTCCAGGCTACGGTCTTGGTAGACTTCCAGCTCTGGGTAAGGGCAGAGAATGCGATGTAGGACCTTTTTAAAGAACCCTTGGTGGCAGCCATTTCCATGCCGTAATAGTTGTCATCGGTAATGGTAGACTGCTTGAAATCTACACGGAAGGGAGCGTCAGCCTCATAAGCCAGGCAAACACCCTTATAAGTCGCAATTGAAGTCACCTTGGGCTTGTAGCTTGCGTCAATGACCCAGCTAAAACCGAAACCGGCACCGGACTTGCCATCGGTAGTCGTGGGTGCAGTAAAGTCCAGAACACGGGCACCATTCACATTCGTTGTGTCAATGGATGCACCGGAACCATAATCGTAGATGTAGCTCTGGGCGTAGGGCTTATCGGCAGTAACGCCATCTTCATCCGAAAAAACGACAGCAGTTGCTGCGGCGGCATAACCAGCCAAAAGACCTGCCGTCAAAATTCCAATCTTCTTGATCATAAATGACCTCTCTTTCCAAAATCCTATACGTCATATAATTATAATAAAAAGATTACAAAACTCAAAATACTTATGATAGTCAAAAGGTTAAACATTTTTCACATCTAAAAAAAATGGTATCCCGTCATAAGGGTACCGCTAATTTTTAATGAAAAAAAGGGAATTTAATACCGGAACGAAAAGTTTCAGTGCAGGGATGAGGGCGGAGCCTGCGGCTCCTTTCAGGCTGATAATCGCGCAGGAGGAGCCTGGCTTTTTAATTCGTAACTAATTTTCGCGCCGGTTATAAAAGCAACGAAATTGCTCATTCATTTCTAAGCGCCTAAAAGCACCGCAGGTGCGACCCAATACCTAAAAGGCCGCAGGCCGACCTCACCGCTCATTGCTCATTGCTCGCGCCTATTGCCTGAAACCTGCCGCCTATCCCAGCGCGTCCAGTTCCTCGTAGCGTTCGTAGGCTTTTTCCAGGGCCGATTCCCGTTCCGTGATTTCCTTCTGGAGTTCCACGATGCGGGCGGCGTTGGTACAGACCTCGGGCTTGCACAGTTCTTCCTGGCGTTCCGCGATTTCGGCTTCCAGCTTCTCGATCTTTTCGGGAAGGGAATTGTATTCGCGTTCCTCGTTATAGCTGCGCTTTTTCTTCTTGGCGGGAGCGGAGCTCACGCCTTCCCCACCGTTTGCGTTACTGGCTGCGGAGCTGCGAGAAGCTTCCTTCTCGGCGGCGACGCGGGCAGCCGCTGCGGCTTCCTTATCACGGATTTTCTTGTTAGCTTCGTAATCGCTGTAACCGCCCACGGCCTCGAAAATGTTTCCGTCTTCTTCGATGGCCAAAATGCCTGTGGCCACGGAATCCAAAAAGGCGCGGTCATGGCTCACGGTAAGGACAGTTCCCTTGTACTCCGCCAGAAGTTCCGCCAGCAAGTCCAAGGTTTCCATATCCAGGTCGTTGGTAGGTTCGTCAAGAACCAGCACATTGCTGGGGTGGCTAAAGAGGCAGGCCAAGAGCAAGCGATTCCGTTCACCACCGCTCAAGGCGCTAATGGGACCGCGGGCACGATCCGCGCTAAAGAGGAAGTCCTGCAGGTAGCTGAGCACATGGCGCTTGACGCCGTTCAAGGTAATGTAGGCCTGACCATCGCCAATGTTTTCGATAAGACTCTTGTCTTCGCGGAGGCGGGTACGCATCTGGTCGAAGTAGGCGATTTCAAGATTGCTGCCCAGGCGAACTTCGCCCTGGTCCGGCTGCAGTTCCCCAAGAATCAACTTCAGGAGAGTGGTTTTGCCGCTACCGTTGGGGCCTACAATGCCGATGCGGTCACCGCGGGAAACTTCGGTAGAAAAATTCTTGATGAGAGGCAGCGAGACGCCGTCCGTCGTTTCGTCAGCATAGGCATAACTGATGTCGGTGAGGCGGGCCACCATACGGCCGGAACGTTCCGCTTCCGTAATCTGCATATTCACGTTACCCGTGCGCACGCGGCGCTCGGCACGTTCCTGACGCATCTTGATCAAGGCGCGGACGCGGCCCTCGTTACGGGTACGGCGGGCCTGGATGCCCTTGCGGATCCAGACTTCTTCTTCGGCCAGGCGCTTGTCAAAAAGGGCGTTGGCCTTTTCTTCTTCGGCCAGGGCCTGATCGCGGAACTGCACGAACTTGTCGTAGGGGAAATTCCAGCTGCGGACGCGACCGCGGTCCAGTTCAAAAATTCGGGTAGCCACGCGGCGGACAAAAGCTCGGTCATGGCTAACAAACATAACAGCGCAATTCAGGCGGGTCACGATTCCTTCCAGCCACTGGATGGCGGGAATGTCCAGATGATTGGTAGGTTCATCCAGCAAAAGCAAATCCGGATCCTCGGCCACGGCGCGGGCGAAAAGTACCCGACGTTTCTGGCCACCGCTCAGGCTGTCGTAAGGCAGGTCGGCATCGATGCCCGTCTTTCCAAGAATCGCCTCTGCTGCAGAATCATGATGTCCATCTTCGTTGGAACCATCCTTTACGCCCGTCCAGCCGGCGGAACTGCCTGCCGCCACCTTCCCCATCACAATGTCGCGGACGGTACCATCGATGTGGGCGGGAATTTCCTGAATCATGCGGCTGACCCGAAGGCCAGTCTTCTTCACGATATCGCCGGAGTTGTATTCCATCTCGCCAGTGAGAACCTTCAGAAGCGTAGACTTTCCTTCGCCATTGCGGCCCACCAGGCAAATGCGGTCGCCAGGTTCAACATCAAAGGAAACGTTATCCAACAGCGGAGCGGTTCCGCCAAGACGCAAAAGAATGTTCTGTGCTGATAAGATAGGCATGGGAGCAAAGATAGCTTTTTACACTGAACTGCTTCAGTGGACTTCTACCAGTTTTCCATTGCGGTACGCGCAGGAAGCCACCCGTTGCATCAGACCTCCGCTTGAAGGAGCCCACAGTATCAATCGGGAGGCAAGGCGCTGCACAAAGTCGGCACAATATTGCCTTGTACTGAACAGACTCTCATCGTTCCAAAAACAGGAAACCACCAAAAGACGGCCTTCTGCAAACGCCTGGCAACAGGTGCTACTGTAAATGGTGGGAAGTTTGCGGTCTACAATCCATACGGCGTGTCCCCCATACCTTAAAAGAATTTCCAGGATATTCCTTTCGCTTAGATTGCGGAAGGAGCCAACCACCTTGCAACCTTCCAAACCTGCATCAGCCGCCCAATGGTCACGCCGGCGAGGCATCAGAATATCGCTCCGGTCCGAAGCAAAGACGCCCACAAGTTCTTCGTCCAAAAGGGAACTGTTCCCGATCCAGGTCGTGCCAACGAGATTCAAATTCTTCATGGCCCAAATATACACTTGCCACTATACCGAAACAAGGGAGCGGCCTTTCAGCCGTTCATTATGCAACCGGCTATTTTAAATAAAGTAATATATATAGGTCCGCAAAATAGAATTGCTAACTATAAAAGGGAAATAGAAAATCCGCACCAGACCGTCTAAAGTCCAGTGCGGAAATTTCCAGAGTCTAGGGACGAAACCGACCCTTAGTTCTTTTTACCGTCTGCGGAACCTTCCTTCGTCACCACCTTAAAGCACTTGCTCTTATCGACACCCTTGAAGAGGATCTTGATAATTTCGTCAATGTGCTTGTGGGTAAAGATCTTCAGGCCCTTCTTTGCCGGAGCGGGAAGTTCGTCAACGTCCTTCTTGTTCTGTTCCGGGAGGCGCAAGGTCTTTACGCCAGCCTGCAGAGCGGCAAGGGCTTTTTCGTTGAGTCCGCCAATGGGGAGGCAGGCGCCAGTGAGGCTCACTTCGCCGGTAAAGGCGATGTCGGTGGGCACGGGGTGGCGGGTAAATGCAGAAAGCAGGCACAAGGTGAGTGCAATACCGGCAGAGGGGCCATCCTTGGGAACGGCACCTTCGGGCACGTGAATGTGGATGTCGGTATTCTTCACCACGTCAGGATCGATGCCGAAATTCTGCAGACGTTCGCGAACCAGGGAGAGGGCAATCTGAGCAGATTCCTTCATCACGTCGCCCAGCTTACCCGTCAGCAGCAGGCCGCCCTTGCCCTGCAGCAAGGTACATTCGATAGGCAGGATTTCACCACCCACGCTTGTCCAGGCCAGGCCGGTAATAACGCCCGGGCGACCGGATTCGGGGAGCTGGCTATCCAGGAAGCGGGCGGCTCCCAGATATTCCTGCAAAGTCTTTTCGGAAAGTTCGGCCTTGAACTTCTTGCCCGTCACCATGTCCTTGGCACGATGGCGAACGATGCGTTCCAGCACACGTTCCAGTTCACGGACACCGGCTTCACGGGTCCAGCCGCGAATGGCGTGGCGGATCACGTCTTCGTTAAAGGCGATGTCCTTGTCCAGGGTAACGCCGGTGCGTTCGCAGATGCGGGGCACCAGGTAGTTGGCCGCAATCTTTTCCTTTTCGTGGGGGAAGTAACCCGGCAGACGCACCACTTCCATACGGTCGCGGAGGGGTTCGGGAATTTCGCCTTCGTTATTTGCAGTCGCAATGAACAGCACGCGGGAAAGATCCAGGCCCACTTCCATGAAGTGGTCGGTAAAGTCGTGATTCTGTTCCGGATCCAGAACTTCAAGCATGGCGCTGGCGGGGTCACCGCGGAAGTCGCTGGCCATCTTGTCGATTTCGTCCAGAAGGATAATGGGGTTCATGCACTTGGCGCGCTTCAGGGCCTGAATAAAGCGGCCCGGCATGGCGCCAATGTAAGTGCGACGGTGACCGCGGATTTCAGCTTCGTCACGGACGCCACCCAAGGTAATGCGGACAAAATTGCGCTGCATGGCCTTGGCGATAGATTCCACCAAGGTGGTCTTGCCGACACCCGGAGGGCCAACCAGGCAGAGGATGGGGGCGCGGCGTTCGGTGCCGGTAAGCTTCAGGACCGCGATGTATTCCATGATACGGTCCTTCACCTTGTCCAGACCAAAATGCTTGGAATCCAGTTCGGCCTTCACCTTCTTCATGTTCAGGCTGGTTTCCGTGTACACGTTGTACGGAAGGGTCAGGAACCAGTCCAGGTAATTGCGGCTGACGGCATATTCCGGGGAAGTGGGCTGCATCAGCTTCATGCGGCCGATTTCCTCTTCCAGCTTTTCGCGGATCGGTTCCGCAAACTTCTTTTCCTTAATCTTCTTCAGCAGCTGATCCGGTTCGGACTGGCCATTTTCGCCATCCAGTTCATCTTGCAACTGGCGGATCTGTTCAGAAATAAACCATTCCTTCTGCTGCTGGGCCATCTTCTGACGCACATTCTGCTGCACCTTCACCATCAAGGTGTCGTTGACGGCAGAAGCCTGCATAATCTCGATCAGGTTGTCGGCCAACTCGTCGATGGAACCTACTTCCAAAAGGCGCTGACGTTCAGACAGGGAAACCTGCAAGAAGGGAATCATACCGTAGAAGGCGTTCAGATGGCTATCCATGGTAAACAGGGCGTCCACCATGCCTTCGGTAATGTTGCGATGCATGGCGTATTCGCGGAACTGCACCAGAACGTTCTCGAAACGGGAGCTCTTGTCAGTCAGCAGAACCGCCGGAGTATGGGCCGAAACCGTAACCTGCAAAAAGCCAAGTTCCATGTTCATGGAACGGAGGTCCACCACAGCTTCGCCTTCCAGCACCACCTTCACGCAACCGTTGGGGAACGGAGTCACGTTGCTCACGCGGGCCATGACGCCCACCGAGTAAAGGTCCAGCATGGGATTTTCCAGTTCTTCCAGCTCGATATTTTTCTGAGCGGCCAGGATAATCACATTGTCATGAGCCTCGGCGTATTCCAGGGCCTTCAGCGAAATGTCGCGGCCTACCAAAATGCGGCGGGTGGTCAGCGGAAATACGATAGCATCTCTAAGGGGGAGCAGCGGATAGGTTCTAGAAAAATCAGTGGCCAAATTAAAATCTCCAGTGCAGGAATTCGAAACGAAAATCCTGAGTCATCCAAAAATAAAAAAATGGAGGTCGCATTCCGAAGAAGGACCATCCAAAAAATAGGCTTGCGGGTAAGTCCCACAGGGTATGGGCCGCACACAATCAAGTGCAACCCATTAATCGAAGAGTTATACGGACTTCTTACGAGTACGTTTGGGAGCCGCCGCAGTTTCGTCAGCAGGAACCACATTGTCCAAAGCCTGACGGACCATTTCGGCAGTCACTACAAGCTTGCTCTCGCCAGAACCCGGCATGGTAAACATGTAACGCTGCAAGGTCTTTTCCATAACGGAACGGAGGCCGCGGGCACCAGTCTTTCGAACGATAGTTTCGCGGACAATTTCCTTCAGGGCTTCCGGTTCAAAGTCCAGCTCGATGTCGTCCATTGCGAACAACTTCTTGTACTGCTTTACCAAGGCGTTCTTGGGTTCAGTCAGAATGTTCAGCAATGCGGCTTCGTCAAGTTCTTCAAGAGCGACAGCGATGGGCAAACGTCCAACGATTTCAGGAATCAAACCGAACTTGATCAAGTCATCAGGTTCCATCACCTTGAACAATTCGCTGAGGGTATTTTCTTCGGAGCTGCGGATATCGGCACCGAAACCCATGCCGCCCTTGTTTACGCGACGGGCGATAATCTTGTCCAGAGATTCAAAGGCGCCACCGCAAATGAACAGGATATTGCGGGTATTCACCTGCACCAGGGCCTGCTCGGGATGCTTACGTCCACCTTTAGGAGGAACAGCAGCCACGGTACCTTCGAGAATCTTCAGAAGCCCCTGCTGCACGCCTTCACCGCTCACGTCGCGGGTAATAGACGGATTGGCAGACTTGCGGGCGATCTTATCGATTTCGTCCACAAAGATAATGCCACGTTCGGCCTTGGCCACGTCATATTCGGCAGCCTGCAAAAGGCGAACGATGATGTTTTCCACATCTTCGCCCACGTAACCAGCTTCAGTCAGCACGGTAGCGTCAGCAATGGTAAAAGGAACATCCAGGAAGCGGGCCAGCGTCTGGGCCAGCAAAGTCTTACCGGAACCGGTGGGGCCCACCAGAAGCAAGTTGGACTTTTCAACTTCTACAGCGTTCTTGTCGGTATTCGTAGCCTTGTAACGCAAACGCTTGTAATGGTTGTAGACCGCTACAGACAAAGCCATCTTGGCCTGGTCCTGACCAATAACAAACTCATCCAGGTGAGCCTTGATCTCGGACGGATGCGGAAGAGGCTTTGCAGTCAGTTCAGCAGTTGCGGTTTCCTGCGCTCTGCGGGTACGATCCTCTTCGATAATACGATGGCACATGGAAACGCAGTCACTACAAATGTGGACGCCTGCGCCTGTAATCATCTTCTCGACTTGTTCCGCCGGCTTGCCACAAAAACTGCAATTCACCGTCGGATGGTTCTTCCCGCTACGATACATTAAAATCCCTCTTTACGCGGCACAAAAATTTCGTCAATAACGCCAAATGCCTTGGCTTCTTCAGGACTCATGTAGAAGTCACGGTCGGTCTTTTCGCGGACTTCGTCGATAGCCTTGCCAGTATGCTTGGCGACAATTTCTGCCAGAGTATCCTTAGTGCGGACAATTTCCTTGGCAGTGATCTGGATATCGGTAGACTGACCGGTGGCAGCGCCAGAAGGCTGATGCAGCATGATGCGGGAATGAGGGAGAGCATAACGCTTGCCCTTGGTTCCTGCAGCCAGCAGCACAGCAGCCATAGAGGCGCAACTACCAATACAGATTGTAGCGATGTTCGGACGAACATGCTGCATGGTATCATAAATGGCCAAACCTGCCGACACGTAACCACCCGGGCTGTTGATGTACAGCGTGATATCCTTTTCCGGATTCTCGTATTCAAGGAAGATCAGCTGGGCCATCACATTGTTGGCTACTTCATCGTTAATGGGAGTTCCCAAAAAGATAATGCGTTCCTTAAGAAGACGGGAATAGATATCGTAGGCGCGTTCACCGCGTCCGGTGGTCTCGATGACGGTAGGAATGATCATTATGAGTTTACCTCTTACTTGTTTTCTTCGGCAGCGGGGCGGATACCGACGATGAAGTCAGCGGCCATCTGGACGCGGAGTTCGTCGCGGAGACCGTTGATGCGGCCGGACTGACGGAAGTGGTTCTTCAGGGATTCGAAGTCCACGTGATATGCGTTTGCCATGACCTGGAGACGTGCGTCGACGTCAGCCTGGGCCGGGCGGATCTTTTCAGCAGTAGCGACGAAGTCCAGAATGCGGTGCTTCTTGATTTCGCGGACAGCTTCCGGAGAGAGAGCCTTGATCTGTTCTTCGGTGGGTTCCACAACATCCTTTTCGCTCTGGGCGTTACGGTTCATGGACCAGCGGATCAGGTCGTAGACGCGAGCTTCGGGAACTTCGAACGGGTTAGCTTCGATAATCTTGTCGATAGCTTCGTTGATAGCCTTGTTCTTGGCAGCGTCCTTCTTCTGGTTTTCGATACCTTCGGCCAGGTTCTTCTTCAGGTCTTCAACGTCCTTGACGCCAACCTGTTCAAAGAAGGCTTCGTCCATGGTGGGAGGAACGATTTCGCGAACGTCGGTAATTTCGACCTTGAACTGAGCGGTCTTACCGCGATAGCGTTCGTCCTTGTGGTCTTCCGGATACTGGAAGTTGACTTCCTTAGCTTCGCCAGCCTTGGCACCGACGAGACCTGCATCGAATCCCGGAGAAGCGGATTCGCCGAGGAGAGAACGGAATTCCTTGTTTTCCGGCAGATCCTGCTTTTCGCCGTCGATGATGACTTCAACATAGTTGCCAACGACAACGTCACCAGACTTTGCTTCGCGATCGACGTGTTCGTCCTTGCTCCACATCTGCATGAGACGGTTGTATTCGTTGTCGATTTCTTCCTGGCTTACAGCAATGGCGGGAACGGTGATGCCGGTGTCAGCATAGCCCTTGATGTCGATGACCGGATCCATTTCGACTTCCACCTTAAGTGCGATGTCGTTTTCCTTGTCATCCTTGAAATCAACAACCTTCATCTGGCCAACGGGAATGATGTTTGCCTTCTTCAGTTCATCCTGGACGATCTTGTTGATGGTTTCATCCACAACTTCGTGGCGGATGGATTCACCGAACTGCTTCAGGATCATAGCCTTGGGAACCTGGCCCTGGCGGAAACCCTTCAGGGTAACCTGCTTCTTGTACTGATTCACCTTCTTTTCGAAGGGAGCCTTGAGGTCGGCCTGCGGAATGGTAATTTCGAGGGTGCGCTTGGTGGCGCTGGTTTCTTTGATTTCAACTGTCATTATGAACTCCGAAAATCGATTTCTTATCGGTTGTTAGATGTTAAAGACGTGCGAGGGGTGGGAGTCGAACCCACACACCGAGGTACCAGATCCTAAGTCTGGCGCGTCTGCCAATTCCGCCACTCTCGCAATTTTGCACCCAAAGTTAGAAAAAATCAAAACAACCACTTAACCCTTTACAACCAATTTATCGTTACAAAGGGAGTTTTTGTCTACGAAAAAATGCGTCTGACCTAAAAAAAGGCGAGCAATCGGCGACACAGGGCGGAAATCTTTTCGGAAACCAGATTTTCTAGGGTAGAAACCCTCAAAATTTTAAAGAACGTTCTACGAATAAATTCAATTGCAGAACAAGATACATAGATGCCGACAACCAAACCTATAAATAAAAGGGTAGCTTTGTATACCGGCTGTTCCAAAATCCAGGAAAAGGGAGCCTCGCCCAGATACTGCCAAACCATGGGCTGCATATGAATCAGGTAAACCCCAAAAGTCAGGGGCGCAAGAACTTTTACGACAGCGACCCCGCAGGCCCCCCATTTAATTCTGGAAAACAGGATCAAAAGCATTACCGAAGCCACGATAATCGTAGGGGACGTGTATTCCAGCAGCACATTGGTGTGAATGCTCTCGGAACCCGTCAGGCGAATCGACAAAAAGGCCAGCCCATATTTCGCCAGCAGATTGCAGCCCACGGCAACCGCAAAGACACTCACGCAGAACAACTTGCTCTTGCCAAGCCAAGCCCCATGATGGCGCATATAAGCCCCCAGGATATACATCACGGCAAGCCACAGCGCACTGTAACCGTTCATGGAATGGAATACATCCTCATCGACAATCGTGGGCAAGACTGCCAACAACACAAAGCACAGGGCCAGGAATTTCTTCTGCAGATCCTTAGGCGCCTCCAGCACAAAACGGTTCATGAACGGCATAAAGAAGAACATGCAGAAATAGGCCGAAAAATACCAGTAACGTTCAAAAAGCACCGGCAACGCCGACTTTACCAGATCGCCAGTCCCGAAAACGCCCGGAGCAAGCAAGTAAAGCGCAACCGCGATTCCCAGCGAATAGAATTCCACCTGGAACCAGAGCGACACAATATTCTTCAGCTTGAACTTCGAATAAACCCCGACAAATCCCGATATGAGGGCGTAGCAGTTTACCGCGCAGAGGATCAGATTTTCCACACCCCAGGCGGCAAAATAGTGGGCGGTTCCCCAGGCGGATTTGGCCAGGATGCCCCCGGCCCCCAGCACATGCAACATGACAATCATGAACATCGAAACAATGCGCAGTGAATCAATTCCGTAATTTCTTTCGTTGGATGCCATGCCTGTTATTCTTCTGGTGGATTAATTTTTTAAATTACTGAGAACCCTAGCGAATATAAAAAAAATCATGCCCAAAGTCAGTATCATCACGCCGTCCTACAACACGCCTCCCGATTTTTTCAAGCAGTGTATCGAGAGCCTGTTAGGGCAGACGCTAAGGGACATCGAGCTGATCATCATCGATGACGGCTCCACATCGAAAGACGAAACTGTCGCCCCCTGCATCCAGCTTTGCAACAGCTACGCCGCCGACACCCGCGTCAAGTTTCTAAAACAAGACCACAAGGGCGTCTCGGAAGCCCGCAATCTCGGCATCCAGAACGCAACCGGCGACTACATCGTATTCCTCGATTCCGACGACTGGTTCGATACCGACACACTGGAAAGTTTATACAACTACGCCGTAGCCCAAAATTCCGACATTACCATCTTCGAAAACTATCGAAACACGGCCACTTCGGAACAGAACTTCAAGGCATTCCCCAAAGACATCGGCCATTTCGAAGGCGAGAACCTGGTCGAACTGATCAAAAATGCGGTACAGACAAATCCGCTCCACTGCGGAATCATTATTGGTGTTTGCTGCAAATTTTACAGAGCTGATTTTTTAAAGAAAAATGATTTAAAATTCAGGTCGGGAATCTCTCTTGGCGAAGACAGGATGTTCTTCCTGAACGCCCTTTGCAAACGTCCAAGAATATCTTACCTGGCACGCCCCTTCTACCACTATCGCGAATCGGAAAGTTCCCTTTCCCAGGCCGTCCGAAAGGATTTCGGATCCATTCTCGCCAACAGTGAGCTGTACCTGCAGCAACTCCCCATCGCCGAAGCCTACGGCATCCCCACCGAGACTTACACATCCTGGGTCTACACGGATTTCGCGAGAATCATATGGGCCTCCCTGATCCAGTATTACATCAACCCGCAGAATCGGGATTCCTATTTCGCCACCCGAAAGAACTTCCTGGAATTTATCAACCTGGATGTCTGCCAAAAGGCACTGAGGCGATTCAACCGAGAATGTTTCAGCAAGAAGGACCTGCTTAAACTCAGCCTCTGTCAGGCAAGGCTGTTCTCGGTACTTTACCTTTTTAAAATTAAGCTGTCCATCCAGAGAAGAATCCTATGCCGTCACAAGTAAACCGACGCATCGCCAAGAACACCCTCTTCCTTTACATAAGGATGGCGTTCACCCTGGTCGTCTCCCTCTATACGTCAAGAATCGTACTCAAGTACCTGGGCGTATCGGACTTCGGAATCTTTGAAATTGTCGGAAGCATCGCCGCCGCCTTCTCGTTCCTGATTGCCTCCATGACCCTGGCCACCCAGCGCTACCTGAATTTCGCCCTGGGCCAAAAAGACCTTGAAAGGGTTTCAAAAGTCTTCTCGGCAGCCATGAACATCCATGTGGGAATCTCGCTGGTCCTGCTGATCTTGGCAGAAACCGTGGGCCTTTACTTCTTGAACCATAACTTGAACATTCCCGAAGGCCGAATCGGAATCGCAAACATTGTCTACCAGTTTTCCATCGGCAGCACCCTTCTGGGCATTGTCTTCATCCCCTACAACGCGCTGATCATCGCAAACGAGAAAATGTCCTTTATCGCAGGCATCAGCATCGTCAACGCCCTGCTAAGATTGGTCATCGTCTACATGCTGGTCATCATCAACGCCGACAAGCTCCTCGCCTATGCGGCGCTGGCCTTCGCCGTCTGCGTCATCGTGCAATTATCCTACGCCGTCTACTGCAAGCGAAACTTCAGCCAGCATTGCAGATACAGCTTTGAGCGCGACAGGCGGCTCTTCAGGGAAATGGCCTCCTTCTCCGGGTGGTGTACCTTTGGCGGCGTCACCTCCATCTGCAAATCCCAGGGCATCAACTTCATCCTGAACATTTTCCACGGCGTTACCCTGAATGCCGCCATGGGAATCGCCAACCGTGTCGCCGAGGCAACGAACCAGCTGGTCGCCAGTTTCCAGACGGCAAGCAATCCCCAAATTGTCAAGCAGTACTCAAACGGAGAATTCGAATCCCTTTCCACCCTGGTCATACGGGTCTCGAAATTTTCCTATTTCCTGATGTTCATCTTCGCGGCACCGCTGCTGCTGAACATCGATTTCATCTTCAGCATCTGGCTTGTAGAAGTGCCCGAATACGCCACGTCCTTCGTCAAGTGGATGATCCTCTTTGTTTTGACCGATTCCATCGCCGGTCCCCAATGGATGTCCATTCTCGCCACAGGAAAGGTCCGCAACTACTACATCATCGAAACAGCAATCACCTTCCTGAACATTCCCCTCTGTGTGCTGGTCCTTTACCTGAACTACTCGCCGGTCTACGTTTTCGTGGTGCGCTTCGCCATCAACCTCGTGGTACTCTTCTGGCGCGCCGCCTACATGCAAGACAAAATCCACCTGCCCCTCAAACGATATCTGGGTAAGGTCATCTGGCCCATCATCCTGGTTTCGTCAGTGGCAGGCGGCATCTCCCTCGCCAGCGCAGAAATCCCCGTTCAGGGCGTCGTACGCTTTGTCGTGCTTTCTGCCATATCGGCAACAGCAGTCATCGGTGCCACATGGATATTCGGCCTTAACGCCGACGAACGCCATTCCTGCAAGAACCTAATTCTTAGCAAGCTCAAGCGAATCTAGCTCAGCCGTTTGTGCAACAGCCGGCCTGCGCCTTCTCTTGCAGGCGAAATGCATAAATGCGATAAGGTAGACCCAGAGCCAGACATGGCCCAGCTTAAAGCCACCTACAAAGAAACTCCAACCCACATGGTAGATGGACAGGGCCATCAGTACGAACATCTGGGGGCGACAGCAAACCTTCATGCGTTCATAAAGGAACGACATCAGGAACGAAACGAAAAACGGGAAGAATATACAGCCTGCAATTCCAAAGTTCTTGTAGACTTCCCACAAGTAGCTAACAGTATTGTAGCCGCGCTGTTTCATGATGCGGTCATTGAAGACGTCATCCCACCCGTAAGACGACCTAAAGCCACCCGGCGCTCCCGTATATTCCACAAGGGCACCCGCCATGTCCAGGCCGTAAGTATACGGATGTATTTCCCTATCGTTAGGGGGATTTGCCGCATAATCAAGATTCCAATAGTTATTGGCAATGTAATTATAGGGCAAGGTCATCACGTACTTCAAGCCCATCCCTTCCAGCGAGGAACTTCCATACTGCGAACGGACAAGACCTACCGCCACGAAAGATGAGATGGCAAGGACGATCACCATGATAATCGCCTTGGTCGGTATGCGTTTCTTTAGATAGTGAAAAAGAATAAAGGAAGAGCCCAGGCACAGGAATAGGGCATTACGTCCAGGGTACACGCATACAGATAATATAATGACACAAATCGCCAGAATGAATGAAGCAATCCTGATACACTTATAGGGATTGATAGACTTGAAGGAGGCGACCATCAGCGTCACCACCACAAAGGGGGAACTGGCAAAGCTGACATTGGCAAAGGCCGACGCCTGAACGCTACTCCTTAAAGTCTTCTGCCCCACGCTCATAAGGTACATTCCGCCCATAGCTCGAGATACAAGGAACGCACCCACAGCAAAAATGGCCACAAAAATCAGCGAGAAGACAAAGTGCAATTTCCAGTTGTATTCCCGCCCCACTTCCATGGTCCGGCTCTTTTCCAACTCGACCGTTTCCGGCTTTATCAAGTAATAGGCCATGGAACCAAGGATAAACGCAGCCATGGCACCGAGCCAGGCAAACCAGGTAACAATCTTGAAATCGCTCATGGACGGGGAAATCTTCAGGTACGAGATTCCCAACGTGACGCATTGGCAAAAGACATAGAAAACGGTCGGGTGGAAAAAATCCCTTTTCAGGGCCCCCACATACACAATGCAGAGAATTGCCGATAAGGCACAGGCGATTGAAACGTAATAAGCTTCCACCAGAAAACCGTTTCGCGACTACTTAAATCTAATCTTGCGAGAGAACTTGCTGATTTCCTTGCCCAGGCTAGATTCAGGATCCACGCTGCGGCAATATTCAATAAAGCAGCAGAGGGAAACAGCCAGGATAAAGCTGAGAGAGAATACGAACACCAGGGTAACACCACGCAGCGGTCGAATCTTCTTGTCGTTATCCCAAGGCGGCAACAACACAATCAGATTAGACATCAGGTTGCTCTCTTCGATATAGAGACGTTCGCTTTCCTGCTTCAAGAAAGTATAAATCGCCCCCTGCATCCTGATTTCCTTTTCCATTCTGGTATATTCGGCAGCCAGCCCGGGAACCTTGCTCAGAGAAAGCACACCGATATTGCTCTGCCTTCCACCGAGGGCCTGGTTTCTGGTGTTTTCCACCTTCTTGACACGTTCATTCAGTTCGCGGTAAAGCTTGGTATTTTCGCCATGCTCTACGCGTTCCTTATCAAGCGCAAGAGACACCACATTGTAATCAGTCTGCAGGCTAGCCAGATACTTCATTGTACCTTCAACTTGCACTTCAGGATCATACACATGGTTCTTCTGCTGGAAATTCACAAATTCCCTTTCCAGTGAATCCAACCTGACCATCACTTCTTCAAGACGCTGGTTCATATACAGCCTAGACTGACGGGCCTGAGTCGTCTTGAAGGAATTGTACATGGAGTCCACGTTGGCCAGCATGAAACTCAAAATGTCTGCGGCAAGCTTATGGTCCTCGTCGACAAAAGTCACGTGGAACATTTCTTCGTCGTTTTCTTCCAGAGAAAACTTCTTGCGGAAAAGTTTCAGCAAGTCTGCATGAAAGTTCCCGTCAAATTCGTAATGGTCTGCCAGGTTGAACTTCTCGATAACCTTGTTGTGCAGTTCCCACGAATTAAAATAAGTCCAGACTATGTTCTTGCCGTCATCACCCCCTCCCAGCAGGGAAGACATAGAAGACAGACCACCGGCACCATCCAGCAACTTGCTGAGGCTTCCGGCAGAAGTTCCAGAACCGTTAGGCGGAGTTACGACAGCCTCGGCAGAATATTCAGGCTTGATAACCCACATCACCAATACAAAAGCTACCAACACAGGAAGCCAAAGCGTAACCATAAACAGGAACTTGTGCGAAAGGCAGCTATTGACCATCTTCAGCACACATTCCAATAAAGTCATGTCTTTCTGATTTTCAGTAACCATACTACTTGTAACTCATGTATATGATAAATGTAGACGAAACCACCGATAGCAGCGAGGCCAGGAACAAGGTGAAATCCTTAAAAGATTCGTAATGGCTTTTAGGAATTTCGATATAGTCGCCCGGAAGAATCTGATCTTCAGTGACGCTCAGGGTAAGGGCCGTCGGCTTGTTACCACGCCACACCCTAATCTGGTTCCAGGAACCGGCAATGGTGTTGATACCGGCAGCGGCGGCATAATCCAGCGCATGCCAGCTGGGATTATACGGATAACGGCCAATGGCATTTACGGCACCACCCACATAGACCAGCATTTCCTGCACAGAAAATTCCACTTCGGTATTGGGCGCAATCTGGGTCAGCTTCATTTCAGAAAGGGTAATCCAGCGGGGAGCCTTTCCAGGTTCGCGGACACAGACCGCCTTGTAACCTAGGTTATGCATACGGGTACCGCCGGCAAGCTCAAAGTAATCCTGCAAAGTCCTTCCTTCCTGGAAGGCCACACTAGTACGATACCCCGGGAAAATCAGCGCAATGTTATCGCCCATAGCGACAAAGGGAACATAAATCTTGTCCCCCTGTTCCAGCATGACATCCTGTTCGAAATCACCCGACGAAGACATTGCATTATAGTTCACATGCAGGGTATCGTTACCACGCAGGACCCAGATATCTTCCTTGTTGGCATTGGGAAGAACACCGCCAACCTGTCTAATGAAAAAGCTCAACCTGGTCTGAGGTTCAACCACCTGCTGACCGATTGTCGTTACGGCACCCATCACATTCACACGGAACTTCTTGAGAGCGGAAAGCTGGACAAAACAATATTCGCGGTTATAACGTTTAGCCACAAGATCAAGAATCAAGGTCTGGGCCTCGGACAGGGTTTTTCCACCAATATTGACCGAACCGCATTCCTCGATAGCCACGGAACCATCCGGATAAATTTGAACGGTGAGATACTTGTCTTCAAGCATCAAGTCCAAAAAATCACCCGGTCCAAGAACATAAGCAGAATCCACCTGAACTTCGGCAAAGGCCGGCTGAAGAGAAACTGTGCTACGGGAAGGCGCACCCTTACTAGAAGTGGACAACGAAGAACTAAGCATTGATGTCTCTGCAAAAGCAGAAAGAATGCAAAGCAAAATAAGTGAAATAATTTTCGGCATGTTGAACGAAAAATACAAAAATAAAGCAGCCGGAGTTATGGGTAAAAATAAAAAAGCCCAGTCATAGGACTGGGCTCTTTAAACCGATTGCAAAAGATCGATTAGACGGACTTGCCTTCGCCTTCAACCATGTTAACGGTTTCAGACTTTGCAGGTTCTGCAGACTTCTTAGCCTTAACGACGATTTCGTCTTCGACGAGACCGACGAGAGCCATTTCAGCAGCGTCACCAGCACGGTTCGGGCCGAGCTTCAGGATACGGGTATAACCACCGTTACGGGAAGCATAGCGCGGGCCGATAGTGTTGAACAAATCCTGGAGAACCTTCGGGTCCATCACGAAGCGAGCAGCTTCACGACGTGCAGAAAGGTCACCCTTCTTTGCATAAGTGATCATGCGATCCACGCAGCTACGAACGAGCTTAGCCTTGTGGAGAGTGGTGCGCACGTAGCGGTTGCCCTGTTCGGCTTCCATACCCTTTCCAAGAATGGAAGTGGTAAGAGCGCGGAGGATGGCACGCTTGTGCTGGGCGTTAACGCCGAGTTTCTTGTTTTTTACACCGTGTCTCATTTTTAATCCTTCAAGTAGTCATCGACGTCCATACCAAAGCTGAGGCCCATGGAGGTCAATACTTCATTAAGTTCAACCAAGGACTTACGACCGAAGTTCTTGTATTTGAGCATATCGTTTTCCTTGTTGCGCACAAGTTCGCCAACGGTATGGATGTTTGCCATACGGAGGCAGTTGCTGGAGCGAACGGAAAGTTCCAGATCGTCCACGCGGGTGCGCAGGAGCTGAGCGATACGCTGACGTTCTTCGTCCATCTCCAATTCTTCGGGAGATTCGAGATCGCCTTCGAAGTTGATGAAGATTTCCAGGTGATCGACCAGGAGCTTTGCAGCATAAGCCAAAGCATCTTCCGGATCGATGGAACCGTCAGTCGTAATCTCAAGTTCCAGACGGTTGTAGTCCGTCTTCTGGCCAACGCGGGTATCGCTGATGTGCATTGCTACTTTCTGCACCGGATTGAAGTTGGCGTCCATGGCGATTACGCCGATCGGAGCGTCCTTGTCCTTCAATTCGTCAGCAGTGACGTAGCCACGGCCGCTGGAAATCTTAACTTCCAGAGACAGCGAAGCGTTACCGTTCAATGTTGCGATATGAACATCCGGAGTCAGGATAGCGACATTCGGATTGTCCATGAAGTCCTTAGCCGTGACTTCGCCGTCGCCGGACATATCCAGGCGAAGGGTTTCGTCGTGGTCGGAAAGGAGCTTAACGCGGATGCTCTTAAGATTCAGGATAATGTCAGTGACATCTTCCTTAACACCCGGAATCGTCGAAAATTCCTTGTCAACGCCTTCGATTTTCACGGAGACAATAGCCGCACCCTGCAGAGAGGAAAGGAGCGTACGACGGAGAGCGTTACCGAGGGTGATACCCCAGCCACGTTCCAAGGCTTCTACGACAAACTTAGCGTAGCGGCCGTCTTCGCCGGTTTCCACTTTCTGGAAGCTGCGCGGCATCTGAAGTGATTTCCACATCATTGGCGATACCTCTTTAGATTAGACTCTTCTCTTCTTTTTAGGACGGCAACCGTTGTGAGGAACGCCCGTCACGTCTCGAATAGAGAGAACTTCGAGGCCCGCATTCTTGATAGCACGGACAGCGGATTCACGACCACCACCTGCGCCCTTGACGCGGACATCCACCTTACGCATACCGAGGTCGAATGCCTTGTGAGCAGCAACTTCAGCAGCCAGCTGAGCAGCGAACGGAGTGCTCTTACGAGAGCCCTTGAAGCCGGAGTTACCGGGAGAGCCCCAAGCTACAACGTTACCGCGAGCGTCGGTGATAGAAACGATTGTATTGTTGAAGGAAGCGAACACGCAGGCAATACCCTGGAGGTCAATACGCTTCTTGCCCTTCTTAACCTTGACTTCTTCAGCAGCCGGAGCTTCTACAGCGGCAGCAGTTTCATTAATTACTTCTTCAGCCACGATGAGACTCCTTACTTCTTCTTGTTAGCCACAGTTTTCTTCGGGCCCTTACGAGTACGGGCATTGGTGCGGGAACGCTGACCGCGGACCGGGAGGCCCTTGCGGTGGCGGATACCACGGTAGCAACCAATATCCTGCAAACGCTTAATGTTCAGGGTAACTTCTGCGCGAAGCTGACCTTCCACAGAGTATTCGTCTTCCAGGAGATGACGAACCTTACCTTGTTCTTCTTCAGTCAGGTCATCACACTTCTTGTCTTTGTCAATGCCCAACTGAGCACAGACCTTACGAGCGGTGAACAGACCGACACCATAAATTGCCGTCAGACCATATTCAACAGTCTTGTTTTTCGGTAAATCGACACCAGCGATACGTGCCATACGATCTCCTTATCCCTGCTTCTGCTTGTGACGGGGGTTCTTCGAACAGATGATGCGCAATACACCCTTACGACGGATGATCTTGCAGTTTTCACATCTGGGTTTGATGGAGGCTTTGATTTTCATAGGTTTGACCTTCTTTGAAAATACCTATTACTTGTAACGGTAAGTGATTCTTCCACGATTTAAATCGTAGGGAGAAATTTCTACCAACACTTTGTCGTCAGGCAAAATTCTAATGAAATGCCGACGCATTTTTCCTGAAACATGGGCCAGAATTTCGTGACCATTTCCGAGTTGAACGCGGAAGAAAGCGTTGGGAAGGGCTTCCAACACAACGCCTTCTACTTGAATTCCTTCTTCTTTAGCCACTAGTTAGCCATCCTGCCGCGGATGCGGCCATTTTTCAAGAAACCTTCATAATTTTTGGTATGCAACTGAGCTTCGAGCTGACGAAGTGTATCAAGTGCAACACCAACCACGATAAGTACCGAGGTACCCCCAATATAGAAAGTCATATTGAGTTCGTTTTTCAAATGCAGGGGAACAACGCTAATAAAAGCGAGATAAAGTGCCCCAGGCAGAGAAATTCGAGTTAAAACGTGGTCAATATACTCTGCAGTCTGCTTACCCGGACGTACACCAGGGATAAATCCGCCAGACCTCTTCAGATTTTCAGCAATATCATTCGGGTTGTACTGAATTGCTGTGTAGAAGAAGGTGAAGAAGATAATCAGGAGTGCATCCACCACACTGTAAGAAATGTGGCCGGGGATAAACATAGATGCAAAGCTCTGCATCGCTGTAACGTTCGGGAACCAAGATGCAATCATTGCCGGAATGAACATGATGCAAGAGGCGAAGATCACGGGGATCACGTTAGCGGTATTCACCTTGAAAGGCAGATAGCTAGACTGACCACCTACGACCTTACTACCGACAGTACGGCGAGGACTTTGTAGAGGAATTCGACGGGTCGCCTGTTCCACGAAGACGATGAAGCCGACAATCAGGACCACGATGGCAAGGATCATTACTTCGAATGCCAGGGGATGAATGCCTTCCTTCAACATTTCCGCTTCAGCCATAACGGCCCTCGGGAGGCCGCCGACGATACCGGCGAAAATAATAAGAGAAATACCGTTACCCACACCATGAGAGGTGATTTGTTCACCAAGGTACATCACAAAGATCGTACCAGCAGTGAAGGTCAGGGTAGCGAGTAAACGGAAGCCGACGTTACCGGCGCCAGAAGCGAAGTCGTCCGCAAGGACCGACACGCCAGCACCAGTAGCGGTAGTCACCTTCAGGGAGGAAAGCCATACAGAAATGCCCCATCCCTGCAGAGCAGCCAAGGCTACCGTGAAGTAGCGAGTATACTGGTTCAGCTTAGCGCGTCCTTCCTGACCTTCCTTCTGTAACATCTGGATGGCGGGAATAACAGAGCCCATCAACTGAATGATAATGCTCGCACTGATGTACGGCATGATGCCCAACGCAAACACTGTGGCCTTAGCGAAAGCACCGCCAGTGAAGGAGTCATACAGACCGAACAAGTTGTTTGAATTACGGAAGAACTCCGCCAGAACGGCAGAATTCACTCCGGGGATGGTGATGTGAGCGCCAATACGATAAACGATCAAAAGACCAAGCGTAAAAAGCAACTTCTTACGCAGGTCTTCAATCTTGAAGGCATTGACGAACGCATCAATAGCTTTCTTGAGAGCTTCCATTAGATGATCTCGACTTTGCCGCCAGCAGCTTCAATGAGGGCCTTAGCCTTTTCGCTGATAGCGTTAACCTTTACGTTGATAGCCTTATCGATGGCACCAAAAGCGAGGACCTTGACCGGCAGTTCGACGTTACGGATGAAGCCCTGATCGAACAGAGACTGTGCATCGAAGTCGACGACGCTGCAGGAAGCAAGCTTCTTCAGGTTCACGATCTGGTATTCGACACCAGCGTGCTTGAAGCCGCGCTTCGGGATACGACGGTGAATAGGCATCTGGCCGCCTTCAAAAGCGACACGACCGGCCTTAGCACTCTTACGAGCACCAGCACCCTTCTGACCACGGCCAGCAGTGGTGCCCCAACCGGAACCCGGACCACGGCCGATACGCTTGCGCTTTACGACCTTGGCCTTGCCAGGATTGAGAGTATTGAGTTCCATCTTAGATCTCCTCGACCTTTACCATGTCAGCCACAGCATTGATCATGCCCTGGATGGAGGGGGTCAAATTGTGTTCAACAGACTGTCCAATCTTGCGCAGACCGAGAGCAGCAACGTTTGCACGATGCATCGGGAGGCGACGGACGATACCCTTGATCAAAGTAATACGAACTTTCTTCATTGTATTACCCCTTAGGCGTTAGCACCGCGCAGTGCAGCGCAGTCCTGTTTGTTCTTCTGAGCCAGGAGGCCTTCGACGCAAGCGCGAACGACGGTGCTGGGGTTGGAAGAACCGTGAATCTTAGTGAGAATGTTGCGCACGCCAGCGAGTTCGAGAACTGCACGGGCAGCAGCACCGGCGATAACACCAGTACCCGGAGCAGCCGGCATCAGGAGGATGCGGGTTGCACCGCTCTTGACTTCGATGTCATGAGGGATGGTGCCGTCCAGGAGCTGGACTTCGACGATGTTACGGTTAGCAGCTTCGGTACCCTTACGGATAGCTTCGGAAACTTCCTTAGCCTTGCCGAGGCCTACACCAATCTTACCATTCTTGTTGCCAACGACAACGAGAGCGGAGAAAGACATACGACGACCGCCCTTAACGGTCTTGGCGCAACGGTTGATGTGTACAACCTTGTCTTCAAATTCAGAAACTTGAGCTTCGCGTTCCAAAGTGTACCTCATTAGAACTTCAGGCCGCCTTCACGAGCACCTTCTGCAAGGGCCTGAACGCGACCATGATAGATGTAACCGCCGCGGTCAAAGACCACGGATTCAATGCCCTTGGACTTGGCGATTTCAGCAATCAAAAGACCGAGCTGCTTGCTCTGTTCAGTCTTTGTCATTTCACCGAACTTGCCCTGGAAATCCTTGGAAGTAGTGGTGAGCTGAGCAATAGACTTGTTGTTTGCGTCATCGATAATCTGGGCGACCATGTGAGACAAAGAACGGCGAACAGCCAAACGAGGGCATTCTGCAGTTCCGACAACAGACTTACGTACGCGAGCGTGGCGTGCGATTCTGGACTGGATTCTTTTCTTAGCAATTGCAGTCATAGTTTACCCTTATTTACCTGTCTTCTTACCCTGCTTGCGACGGACAATTTCGCCAGCGTACTTAATGCCCTTGCCCTTATACGGTTCAGGACGGCGGTACTTGCGAATTTCAGCAGCAGCCTGGCCAACCTTCTGCTTGTCGATACCCTTGATGGAAATCTTCAGGGGATCAACAGCCTTCAGTTCCACGCCTTCCGGTGCCTGGAAGATAACCGGATGAGAGAAACCGAGAACGAGGTTCAAGTCCTTGCCCTTCTGTTCAACACGATAGCCAACGCCAACGATTTCGAGAACCTTTTCGAAACCCTTGGTCACGCCTTCAACCATGTTGGCAACGAGAGCGCGAGTGGTGCCGTGAATTGCACGGGTGAACTTCTGGTCGTCAGGACGGGTGAAGGACAGCTGGTTGTTTTCGAACTTGATAGCAATCAGTTCGTGAACGTCAGCTTCGAGCTTGCCGAGGGGACCTTCAACCTTGATGTTCTGACCATTGATGGCAACCTTAACGTTTGCCGGGACGTTGATAATAGCTTTACCGATACGGGACATCTTTACCAAACCTTTGCGATGACTTCGCCGCCCACATTTTCCTTGCGAGCTTCGTGGTCAGTCATGACGCCTTTAGAGGTGGAGATGATAGCAAAGCCGAGGCCATTGCGAACGCGCGGAAGCTTGGCTGCGTCAACGTAGTGACGAAGACCCGGGGTAGACACGCGCTGGATGCCCTGGATTGCGGATTCACCGTTAGTGTAGCGGAGGAGGACCTTGAGGATGCCCTGCTTACCGTCTTCAACTACGACGAACTTCTTAATGAAACCTTTTTCCTGCAGAACGCGAGCGATTTCACGCTTCAGGTTGCTGGCAGGAATGTCCACCACGGGGAGCTTTGCCGTAGAGGCATTGCGGATACGGGTGAGCATATCGGCGATAGGATCTGTCATTGCCATGAGTATACTCTCCTTACCAAGACGACTTAGTGATACCGGGGATTTCGCCGGCCAGGGCCATTTCGCGGAAGCAAATACGGCAAAGGCCAAAGCGGCGCATAAAGGCGTGCGGCCTACCGCAACGCTTGCAACGGTTGTACCCACGAACGGTATACTTCGGAGTACGCTTGCATTTTTCAATCATTCTTGTGCTAGCCATGGTATTACCTTACTTACGGAAGGGGAGTCCAAGTTCTTCGAGGAGAGCACGGCCTTCGTCGTCAGTCTTTGCAGAGGTAACGAAGGAGATGTCCATACCGAAGGTACGAGAGATCTTGTCGATGTCGATTTCAACAAAGATGGTCTGTTCCTTGATACCGAGGGTAAAGTTACCCATACCATCGAAACCACGACGTGCGAGACCACGGAAGTCACGAACACGAGGCAGGTTCACGTTGATAAAGCGGTAGAGGAAGTCCCACATGTTTTCGCCATGGAGAGTGACCTTAGCGCCGATACCGATGCCTTCACGGAGGTGGAAGTTAGCAACAGCCTTCTTAGCGTTGGTAACGATAGCCTTCTGACCAGTGATTGCAGTCAGGGTATCCACAGCTTCGTCGAGAACCTTACGGTTCTGGGAAGCAGCGCCAACACCCATGTTGATCACGATCTTTTCGAGGCGGGGAATCATCATCACGTTCTTGTAGGCAAACTTCTGCTGCAAGGCCGGGACGACTTTTTCGAGATAAAATTGCTTCATCTGGTTCATTGTAATCCTCACAGAGCCTTACCGGACTTAACGCTCACGCGAACAGCCTTCTTGCCAGCTTCGCGAACGATGCGAGTACGTACCGGAGTGTTGCCTTCGAGAAGCATCACGTTGGAAATGTCGATCGGCAGTTCCTTTTCGATGATGCCACCGGTCTGGTTGGTCTGGCTCGGCTTTTCGTGACGCTTGCAAACGTTAACGCCGCTAACGGTCACCTTGCCTGCCTTGACGCTAATCACGGTGCCGGTCTTGCCCTTGTTGGCACCGGAAATCACCTTGACGGTATCATTCTTCTTGATGTTAGCCATTAGAGAACCTCAGGTGCGAGGGAGATGATCTTCATGTATTTCTTGTCGCGGAGCTCACGAGCCACCGGTCCAAAAATACGGGTTCCACGCGGTTCACCTTCCTTATTGATGAGAACCACTGCATTGTCGGAGAAACGGATCAAAGTTCCATCCGGACGTGCGATTTCCTTACGAGTGCGGACGACTACTGCGTCTGCCACGGAACCCTTCTTCACCTTGCTCTGGGGGATAGCGTCCTTAACGGCTACCTTGATGACATCACCGATGCTAGCATAGCGACGGTTTGTGCCACCCAAAACACGGATGCAGGCGACTTCCTTGGCACCACTGTTATCGGCCACGACGAGTCTGGTTTCTTCTTGAATCATATTCGCCTTACTCCAAAAAGATTATTTCTTCTTTTCCACAATGCGAACCAAGCGCCAGCGCTTAGTTGCAGAGAGGGGACGAGTTTCCATGATTTCTACCAAGTCGCCTTCCTGGGCTTCGTTGTTTTCATCGTGAGCCTTGAGCTTCTTGGTAGTGGTCATGATCTTGTTGTACATCGGGTGACGCTTGCGGTTTTCAACCACAACCGTGATGGTCTTATCCATCTTGTCGGAAGAGACAACGCCCTGCTTAACCTTACGAAGGTTTCTATCCATTTCCTGCTCCTGCCTGGCTTAAGCCTTGGCCTTTTCGGTGAGGATGGTCTTGACTCGAGCAATATCCTTGCGGGTTGCCTGAATCAAAGAGGGTTTTTCCAAGCTACCAAGCTTTGCAGCCATGCGGTAGTTGAACAAATCGAGATTCAACTGAGCGAGCTTTTCCTTGAGCTGGTCAACACCCAGTTCCTTTAATTCACGTGCCTTCATTAGATCTCCGATTCTTCGATGATTTTGCACTTGAGGGGGAGCTTCTGAGCTGCCACGTGGAGAGCTTCCAGTGCCAGTTCGCGTTCGACGCCACCCATTTCGAAAATGATGCGGCCCGGGAGGATCACGGCTGCCCAGAATTCGACAGCGCCCTTACCCTTACCCATACGAGCTTCTGCAGGATGGCGGGTGATCGGCTTGTCGGGGAAGACGCGGATCCAAACGCGGCCACCGCGCTTGATCTTACGGGTCATGGCGATACGAGCAGCTTCGATTTGGCGAGCAGTCAGCCAGCACTTTTCGAGAGCCTGAATGCCGAATTCGCCGAAGGCGATGGAGTTACCGCGAGAAGCGATACCCTTCATACGGCCTTTCATCTGCTTACGATGTAATGTTCTTTTAGGACTCAGCATAATTACTTCTCTCTCTTGTTGTCAGACATGACGTCCTTACCAATCTTTTCACCGTGCATGATCCACACCTTAATACCGATGGCACCATAAACGGTCTTGGCAATCGCAGTTGCGTAATCGATGTCAGCGCGCAGAGTGTGCAGAGGCACGCGACCTTCAGCATACTTTTCAACGCGAGCAATTTCAGCACCGCCGAGACGGCCACCGCACTGCACCTTGATACCTTCCACACCCATACGCATAGCGGACTGGATGGCGCGCTTCATAGCGCGGCGGAAGGAAATACGCTTTTCGAGCTGACGAGCGATATTTTCGGCAACCAGCTTAGCGTCAGTTTCCGGACGCTTGATTTCCTGGACGTTAATATAGATTTCTTTACCGGTGATCAACTGGAGTTCGCCCTTCAGCTTCTCCAATTCTTCGCCCTTACGGCCGATCACGATACCCGGACGGGCAGTAAAGAGGTTAACATTCACCTTCTTGACGGTACGTTCGATGCCAACCTTGGACAGGGAAGCATGTTCGAAGCGCTTCATCAAGTAGCGACGGAGCATGATATCTTCATAAAGAAGATCTGCAAACTTGTCTTCGGCATACCACTTGGATTCCCAGCCGCGGATGACGCCAAGACGAAGACCATTCGGATGAGTTTTCTGACCCATTTTAATTACTCCTTGTTGGCCACAACGACTGTGATGTGAGAGAGCGGCTTTTCGATACGGAAAGCACGGCCCTGGGAACGCGGATGGATGCGCTTCATGATGGTTGCACCGTCAGCAGTGATGGTCTTGATGACCAGTTCTTCTGCTGCAACAGCGGAAGCGGACTTCTGCTTGAAGTTAGCAACAGCGGACTTCAGTGCATTTTCAACCAGGGGAGCGCCCTTGGTCTGCGTGTGGAGGATAGAGAGCATTGCGAATGCTTCTGCAACGGACTTGCCGCGAACCAGGTCGACAACGCGACGCAGCTTGCGGACACCGTAACGGACGTTTTTCACTTTAGCTACAGCTTGCATTATTTCTTGCCTCCGACAGTTTCAGTCTTGCGGTGACCCTTGAAAGTACGGGTCAGGGAGAATTCACCCAGCTTGTGACCGACCATGTTTTCGGTTACATAGACAGGAATGAACTGCTTACCGTTGTACACGGAGAAAGTAAGTCCGACCATATCGGGGATGATGGTAGAACGACGGGACCAGGTCTTGATAGCCTGTTTCTTGTCGGAACCGGCCATGGCCTGAGCTTTGACGAGAACGTGGGAATCCACGAACGCACCTTTCTTAAGGGATCTAGACATGAATTAGGCCCTCTTCTGACGACGACGAACGATGAAACGATCGGTACGCTTATTGTTACGAGTTTTTGCACCCTTAGAGTTCTTACCCCAAGGAGAGCAGGGATGACGACCACCAGAGGTACGACCTTCACCACCACCAAGGGGGTGATCGACCGGGTTCATAACGACACCGCGGACAGACGGGCGAATGCCGAGCCAGCGAGAGCGGCCTGCAGAACCCGAGGATTCATTCATGTGATCGATATTGGAAACCTGACCAACGGTAGCGAGGCAGTCTTCCGGAATGTAGCGAACTTCGCCACTCGGCAGACGGACCTGGCACAGCTTGCCATCCTTGGCAACCAGTTCTGCACCGGCACCAGCGGAACGAGCAATCTGGGCACCCTTGCCCGGCTTCATTTCGATGTTGTGGATAATGGTGTTCAGCGGAATTTCGCGGATGGGAAGAGCATTACCAACGCGGAATTCGGCACCTTCGCCAGAATTCAGAACGTCACCGACCTTAACGTCTGCAGGTGCGATGATGTAGCAGCGCTTGCCGTTTTCGTACTTGACGAGAGCGATGCGAGCAGTGCGGTTCGGATCGTATTCGATAGTTTCGACGACGCAGGAGACACCTGCGAACTGACGCTTGAAATCGATGAGACGATACAGTTTCTTGTGACCACCACCGCGACGGCGGGAAGTGATTTCACCGGCGTTGTTACGGCCAGAGCTACGCTTGATACCCTTGGTAAGCGGCTTGTACGGCTTGTCAGCAGTGATTTCCTTGCGGTCACCAATCTGCTTGTAACGAAGCGTCGGGGTAAGCGGGCGATAAGACTTCAAACCCATGATTATACTCCTTCGAACTCAGCGATGGACTGACCGGCCTTCAAAGTAATGTAGGCCTTCTTCCAGTTGGACTTCTTGCCAGCAACCATGCCCATACGGACACGCTTCATCTTACCACGGTTGATCAAGGTATTGACGGAGTCAACAGAAACGTTGAAACGCTTTTCGATAGCTTCCTTGATTTCGGTCTTGGTGGCAGACTTGGCAACCTTGAAAACGTACTTCTTCACATCCTTGGATGCAGCCATAACCTTGGCAGCGTCTTCGGTAATGTGCGGAGCAACGAGGATTTCGTGAATTTCAGCCATTAGCGGCCTCCTTCAAGTTCTGCGAGTGCAGCCTGAGAGATAACAACGTTGTTGGCACGAACGATATCGTAGGTGTTAACGTCGGCTACGCGAGCGCAACGGCACCAAGGGATATTGTTGGAGGACAGGTAAAGGTTCTGATCCTTTTCGCTAACCAGGAAGAGAGCGTTACGCTGTTCCAGACCAGCCTTAGCGAGAACGGAGAGGAGATCCTTGGTCTTGGGAGCTGCGAAGCTGAGAGCTTCGAACACCATCACCTTGCCTTCAGCTGCCTTAGCAGAGAGAGCAGAGTGGAAAGCGATCTTCTTAACCTTCTTGTTGACCTTTTCGAAGTAGTCGTGAGACTTCGGACCGTGAGCCTTAGCACCACGAACCCAAACTGCAGAGGTGTTCTGACCGGAACGAGCGCGGCCGGTACCCTTCTGCTTCCACGGCTTCTGACCACCACCGCTAACGGCGGACTTGTTCTTGGTCTGAGCAGTGCCCTGACGGTTGTTGTTCAGGATAGCCTTGATATGCAAGTACATGCAAACCTTGTTGACTTCCACGTCGAACATTGCCGGGAGCTGAATATCATTCTTAAAATCGCCAGTAGCGGCGAAGAGCTTTGCATTAGCCATTAGTCTTTCCTCACCACGATAATGCTGTTCTTAGCACCGGGGACTGCGCCACGGACGAAGATCAGGTTGCGGTCGCCATCAACCTTAACGACCTGGAGGTGCTTAACGGTAACCTTCTTGTTACCGAACTGACCAGCCATGCGCTTACCCGGGAAAACACGGCCCGGATAGGAGTGAGCGGAAGTACCACCCGGTTCACGCATATTGTGAGTACCGTGGGAACGAGGACCGCTGTGGAAGTTGTGGCGCTTGATGGTACCAGAGAAGCCGTGACCCTTAGAGATGCCGGAAACGTTGACAACCTTAACGTCAGCGAAATCAGCAGCACCAAATTCCTTGCCAACCGGCCAGGATTCGAGATCAGCGACATCAAATTCAGCGAGGTGTTCACGAACAGCAACGTCAGCCTTCTTGAAATGGCCGATTTCTGCCTTATTGGCACGCTGTTCCTTCTTGAGACCAAAGCCGATCTGGACAGCAGTATAGCCATCCTTCTCTTCTGTCTTGTGGGAAACGACCACGCACGGACCGGCTTCGAGAACCGTAACAGGAACGCATTCGCCCTGTTCCGTGAATACCTGGGTCATTCCCAATTTCTTTGCGAGAATACCGTTCATTGTTATTAAACCTTAATTTCGACTTCAACGCCTGCGGGCAAGTCAAGTTTCATGAGGGAATCTACAGTCTGCGGAGTAGCATCAAGGATGTCGATAAGACGCTTGTGCGTACGGGATTCGAACTGTTCACGAGAAGTCTTGTCAATATGCGGAGAGCGGAGCACCGTATACTTCTGAATCTTCGTCGGGAGAGGGATGGGGCCAGCAATGCGGGCACCAGTGTTCTTAGCTGTATTCACGATGTCCTGAGCAGAGCGGTCGATCATGCGATGATCGAAGCTCTTCAAGCGAATACGAATGCGTTCACCAGCCATTGTAAATTCCTTACTTGATGATTTCGGTTACAGAACCAGCACCAACGGTACGGCCACCTTCGCGGATTGCGAAGCGGAGCTGCTTTTCCATTGCAACGGGGGCAATGAGAGTGGTGTGGATGGTCACGGTGTCACCCGGGGTCACCATTTCGACACCTTCCGGCAGCTGGATGGTACCAGTAACGTCGGTGGTGCGGAAGTAGAACTGGGGACGATAGCC
>NZ_FRBB01000010.1:0-110502 GCF_900142505.1 Fibrobacter sp. UWH5
CCGCCTGACATAATCCAGGCCAAATTCAAGAAATTTTAAACAAAAAAGGCACGGCGATACACCGTGCAGGGGGGAATCTTTGTCCAATATCAATAGGCTATGTTCTTTCAAAGTGTAGATGTAATATAACTATCTAAAAAACACACCCTATTACTTACTGACTTTTACCTATCTAAAAACTGTATCTTAGATACTTGGTCTAACCTAATTTTTGTTTGGTTAGACCATTTTTTTTTATTTAAAAGTATGCGGAAACAAAAATAAACGCCGCTTTGGAGCGGCGTTTATTAGCAGTAAAGCCCTAATAATTAAAGGGTGTCCTGGAACTTATGGAACTTTTCGAGGAGCTCTGCGTAAGTCTTGGTGGCTTCCAGCTGGGGGAACTGAGCGACGATGGAATCCGGTGCGCAGAAGAAGCAACCCTTGTCTGCCTGCTTCAGCATGCCGGTGTCGTTAAAGGAGTCGCCGCTGGCGAATACCTTGAAGTTCAGGTCTTGCAGGGACTTGACCACCTTGGTCTTCTGGTCGTTCAGGCGCAGGTGGTAACCCTTGATCATGTCATTTTCTACAACAAGGTTGTGGCAGAAAATGCTGGGCATGCCCAGGTTCTTCATGATGGGGTAGGCGAATTCCTGGAAGGTGTCGCTGAGGATGATCACCTGGGCTTCGTCGCGGAGTGTGTCCATGAAATCGCGGGCGCCTTCCAGCAGGCCCAGGTTGGCGATTACATTCTGGATGTCGCTGAGCTTGATGCCTTCGCGTTCCAAAATCTTGATACGGCCCTTCATCAGAACGTCGTAGTCGGGAATGTCGCGGGTGGTCAGGCGCAGGTCGGCGATGCCGGTCTTTTCTGCAACGGCAATCCAGATTTCCGGAGCGAGAACGCCTTCAAGGTCCAGGGTGACGACACATTGTTTGGTAAACATATTAATCCTTCGGATTGACGTTAATTCTTTTTACGGCTGGCGATGATTTCGCGCAGGTCGTTCAGGGTGATCTTATACTTGTTGCGGCAGAAGTCGCAGGTGACGTCCAGGTCTTCGCCGTCTTTTTCCAGATCTTCCAGGTCATTGAGGGGGAGGGTCGCTACGGTACCCACCATGCGTTCCTGGCTGCAGGGGCAGTAGGCCTTGGGTTCAATTTCCTTGACGATGTCGATTTCGTAGGGGCCGCGGAGCTGGTCCAGCAGTTCATCCAGGTCAAAGCCTTCGGCCTTGGTCATGTCCTTGAAGGTGGGCAGGTTCTGGATGATCACTTCAATCAGGTTGATGTCCTTGTCTTCAAGATCCGGAAAGGCTTCGATGTAGAAACCGGCGGCGTAGTCCAGTTTGCTGGGGTCTTCTTTATTGAAATTGGCTTCGATACCCACGGCGGAACGTACCTGTTCGGACTGCAAGAGGTAGCTGGCCAGATTCTGACCCATAGAAACGGAGGGGGCCTCGATAATGCTTTCGTGAACGCGCTTGCCCTGTTCGTTCAGCTTGACCACCTTGACGGTCTGGGGAACGAGTGCGGGTTCGTTGCCGCCGATGGCCTGCAGTTCGCTCTGCGGAATCATGGCGCGGATCAAACCCTGGGGAGTGGAGTCTGACTGGATGCAGGTGATTTCGCCACCAAAGCTGGTGGTGAAACTTACGGTGCCGGGGAACTTGAGGCCTGCGCTCAAAAAGAGGCTGGCGATGGAGTTCTCGGCCATGAGCTTGAGGGCGTAACCCTTGGCGTCATGCTGCTTGCCGATGGTGTTCATGGTCTTGGTCAGGTCAACCACAATCAGGCGGAAGGGAGTCTTCTTGCCTGTGGCGCGGATAATGCGATCTTGAAAATTCATAGGGCCAAATTTAGTAAAAAAGCCCCAAGGTTTCACCTTGGAGCTGTCGCAAACTGAGCCGTTTCAAAGGCCTGCGCTTCGGTGGAGCGCGCCCCGAAGTTTTAGCGGGCTACCACCTGCTTGCGGATCTTTTCGGAGGTTTCGCGGTTGGCTGCCTGGGCCAGGCATTCAAAGGCGAATTCTTCGGCGGTACCGGCGCCGCGGCTGGTAATGATGTTGCCATCGACGACTACGCGGTCGGTAAGGAACTGCTTGCAGTCCAGTTCCACTTCGCAGCCCGGGAAGCAAGTACACTTGCGGGTCTTGAGGAGACCTGCCTTGGAAAGAACCAGCGGGGCGGCGCAGATGGCGAAAATCCACTTGCCTTTGGAATCAAAGTCGCGCAGGACGTCGGCAACGGCTGCGGAAGCCTTCAGATTCTGAACGCCGGGGCCGCCACCGGGGAGGCAGACTGCATCGAAGTCGGCGAGGCTAGCTGCGGCTCCTGCCATCACGTCTTTCAAGAGAACGTTTGCCTTGATGGCCAGACCATGGGCGCCTACAACTTCCAGGCTATCGCTGATGGAAGCCAAAGTCACATTCAGACCGCCACGCTGCCAGTAGTCAAAAGGAGTAACGAATTCGGTTTCTTCAAAACCGTTAGCCATCAAGAAAAGAACGTTCATAAAAACCTCGTTGTTTGCGGGTTCCATCTAGAGGGGGCCGAAGACCATGCGTTTCTTAGGTTTGTAGGAGTGGAATCCAATTTTTTCACAATATAACAAGAAATGAATCTAATCGGAGTGAAAGTGGTGTCTTTTCGGCAAAATGGGTTACTAAATATGTTTGAAGATGTGTTTTAGTAACCCCTTTTTTGAATAAATTAAACAAAAAGTGCTGGTGAAAGGAGCTTTTCCTGTGTGAGGCTCTTATTGTGGGTTACTAAAATTGATGTGTAAAGGACTTTAGTAACCTTTTAAAGAGAAAATGTTGTAGATAAACTAAATATTGGGTTACCAAAACGTTGAAAATGGTTTGTTTAGTAACCCCTTTTGTAAAAATACGCTCAAAGATGGGGGGGCGGTTGTGTTTTCCGGTGACACGCGGAGGGGCGCTCAGGATGACACGCGAGTTACCCCACGCTGTGTTCCAGCTTCAATGTCAGAAGCTGGCGGGCTTCGGTGGCGAATTCGCCGGGGAGTTCCTTGAACACGTCCTTACAGAAACCGCCTACCATGGCCTGAATGGCGTCTTCGCGCTTGATGCCGCGACTCTCGAAATAGAACAGCTGGTCTTCGCTGATGCGGCTGGTGGTGGCTTCGTGTTCCGTCTGTGCGGTGGGGTTTGCCACCGTGATATACGGGAACGTATGGGCGGCGCTCTTGTCACCAACCAGCATGCTGTCGCACTGGGTGTAGTTGCGGGCGCCTGCGGCTCCCTTACGGATAGAAACCTCGCCGCGGTAGGCGTTGCTGGAGCAGTCGGCGCTGATACCCTTAGAAATAATGGTGCTCCTGGTGTTCTTACCGATGTGGATCATCTTGGTGCCGGTATCGGCCTGCATGTGTCCGTTGGTAAGGGCAACGCTGTAGAATTCGCCTACGGAGTTGTCGCCAACCAGAACGCAGCTGGGGTACTTCCAGGTGATGGCGGAACCGGTTTCTACCTGGGTCCAGCTGATGCGGCTGTTCTTGCCGGCGCACTTGCCGCGCTTGGTCACGAAGTTATAGACGCCACCAGCACCAGTTTCGCGATCGCCGGCGTACCAGTTCTGCACGGTGCTGTACTTGATCTTGGCGTTTTCGTTGGCTACCAGTTCTACGATAGCGGAATGGAGCTGCTTGCTAGAGAATTCAGGAGCGGTGCAGCCTTCCAGGTAGCTGACTTCGGCATTGTCGTCGGCGATAATCAGGGTGCGTTCGAACTGGCCTGCTTCCTTGTTGTTGATGCGGAAGTAGGTGGACAGGTCCATGGGGCACTTGACGCCTGCGGGAATGTAGACGAAACTTCCGTCGCCAAAGACGGCGCTGTTCAGGGCGGCAAAGTAGTTGTCGCCTGCAGGGACCACGCTACCCAGGTACTGTTCAATCAGTTCCGGATATTCCTTGATGGCGTCGGAAATACTGCAGAAGATAATGCCCATTTCCATGAGCTTCTTCTTGTGGCTTGTATAAATACTGACGGAGTCGAATACGGCGTCCACGGCTACGTTGGCCAGGCGCTTCTGTTCGTCCAGGGGAATTCCCAGCTTTTCGAAGGTGGCCAGAAGTTCCGGGTCCACGTCTTCGATTTTTTCGTGGGATTTCTTGTTCTTGGGAGCGGAATAATAGACGATGTCCTGCAAATCTACAGGTTCAAAATTCAGTTCGCCCCACTTGGGCTGCTCCATGGTCAAGAGCTTTTCGTAGGCTTTCAGGCGAAAATCCAGCATGAACTGAGGTTCGCCACGGAGAGCGCTGGCACGGCGGATGACATCTTCGTTAAGACCCTTTTCAAAAGCCTCGTTCTCGATATCAGTCACAAAACCATACTTGTAATTTTCGCTCATGATCAACCTACGTTCTTTATAAAATTAGCGGCTCAAATATACAAAAATTAAAAAAGTGGAAAATCTTGAAAAAGATCATCTTACTATATTGGAACATTATGATGAAGAAATTTTTATTGCCCATTTCTATAGCCGCCATGCTCTTTAGTGCATGTGGTAGTGATAGTTCCAATGATTCTGGTGTGGCCGTCAATCCGCCTGCCGATGATCCGCAGACTCCTCCCATAGAAACCCCGGTTAATCCGGCCAGCTCTGCCACGGTTGGTGATGATCCCAACTCGCAGCCCATCGAATCTTCTGCCTCGCTGGAAATTTCTTCTGCATCCGAGATGCCTCTGGACACTTCCTTTGTGCCCGAGGGCGATACCTCTTCTATCAGCGGCATTACCGGTAACGATATGCCCTTCGAAATCCTGACTGAAGAAATCGAAAAGGACCGTCAGTATGTCGCTGCTTCGGCCATTACCGATTACGAAACGGTTCAGTCTGTTTATGAAAGCCTGGAAGAGGGCGACAAGGTTGCCTTTGTCATTCGTCATGGCCGTCGCGAAAGTGGTGTCGGTGTTGAATCCAAGCTGACCGAGGCCGGTATCGAACAGTCTCAGCGCCTGGGCGGTTTTTTGGCCAGTTCCGAAGCTTTCTCTTACGGTCATACCGATTTCGTGCGTACTCGCAGTACCGCAATCAACATTGCCTACGGTCGTGGTGAAGATACGACCAGCTTCCAGTCTGTCATTACCAATCGCCTGGTGGCCAGCACCTACATCAAGGACATGGAACTTTTTGAACAGTACAAGAAGGATTCTACCGCCAGTATTAATGAAGGTGAAGTATACTCCCAGTGGGCCTTCGATGGTTTGCTGACCTCCGCCTTCTATGACCTGGAAGCCCGTGCCGTTCAGACGATTGTGCAGGGAATCATTCCCAACATGTCTGAAACCAACCGTGTGAATATCTTTATTAGCCACGATATGTTCCTGATGCCCTTGATGATTTACGTCTCTGACCGTAAGATTGATCGTTTGCGCTACCATGTTTCCAAAAAGGGTGTGTACTACCTAGATGGCGTGGCCGTAGTTATCAAGGCTAACGGAGAACGTCGCTACCACGTTGTGAACGGCATTGAATTTGGAACCTAAGAAATCTGCGGGTTATTGAAAATGAATCAAAGAGAAAATTTTAAATCTCGTCTTGGCTTTATTTTGATTGCGGCGGGTTGCGCCATTGGTATCGGTAATGTTTGGCGTTTCCCCTTCATTACGGGCCAGTACGGTGGTGCCGCATTCATCCTGATCTACTTGTTCTTCCTGGTGATCTTGGGCTTGCCCGCCCTCATTGCCGAATTTGCTGTCGGTCGTGCCAGTAAGCGCGGTATCGGCCGATCTTTCGAAGAACTGGAACCTGCCGGTTCCAAGTGGCATATTGCCAAGTATCCCATGATCGTCGGTGACTACCTGCTGATGATGTTCTACACCACGGTGAGCGGCTGGATGATGTACTACTTCTACCACATGGCGGTGGAAGGGGATATTCATGGCCTGTCTCCTGAACAGGTGGGTGAACGATTCGGCACCATGTTGGGGAATCCCAGCGTGCAGGTGGGCTGGATGGCTATTGCTACCATTCTCGGTCTGGGAATCGTTTCTCTGGGCTTGCAGAAGGGCGTGGAACGTGTAACCAAGAGCATGATGTCTATGCTTTTCGTGATCATGATTATTCTTGCCATCCGCGCTGTGACCTTGCCCGGCGCTGAAGAAGGCCTCAAGTTCTACTTGCTCCCGGACTTTGCCCGTCTGCAGCAGCAGGGCGTTACCGAAGTAATCTTTGCCGCCATGGGACAGGCTTTCTTTACCTTGAGTATCGGTATCGGTTCCATGTCCATCTTCGGAAGCTACATCGGCAAGAAGCATACCCTAGCCAAGGAAGCGGTGAATATCTGCGTCCTGGATACGGTGGTGGCCTTGCTTGCCGGTTTGATCATTATTCCCAGCTGCTTCGCTTTCAATGTGGAACCGGGTGCTGGTCCTGGCCTTGTGTTCGTGACTCTGCCCAACATCTTTAGCCAGATGCCTGCGGGTCGCTGGTGCGGTGTGGCCTTCTTCCTGTTCATGAGCTTTGCCGCCCTGAGTACCTTGGTGGCCGTGTTCGAAAACATCATCTCTTTCTGGATGGACCTGAAGGGTTACGACCGCAAGAAGGTGGTGAAGTGGAACATTCTGGCGATTATCGTTCTTTCCTTGCCTTGTGCTTTGGGCTTTAACGTGCTTTCTGGCTTTCAGCCCTTTGGTGCTGGCAGCGGCGTTCTCGACCTGGAAGACTTTATCGTTTCTAACACCTTGCTGCCTCTCGGTAGCTTGTTCTTCGTGGTGTTCTGCAACTTCCGTTACGGCTGGGGCCAGAAGAATTTCTACGATGAAGTCAATACCGGTAGTGGTATGAAACTTCCCGTAAACGGGATTGTCCGTTTTTACATCAAGTGGATTCTGCCCTTGATCGTGCTGGTCATTTTCATTATGGGTTACATCCAGAAGTTCGCTCCGGATTTCTACAACCAGATTCTTGGTAAGTAGTTTTGCAGGCTGTTAAAGTCTAACTGATAAATGATCGACAAATAAGTCCGGCGGGTAAAACCGTCGGTCTTTTTTTGTATATAAAATTGTCAGAAATTGACGCGAATGTAAACCTATATTTGTACACGTAAAAAAGAAAAAGGATTAACTATGCACAATATTCTGAACATCCAGCGTAACAACACTCTCTTCGGTCTTCTTCTGGCAGCAGCTCCCGCTGTTTTCTGTGCAATGCTGGTGGGGGCCGGCAGTGTCGTGGCTGCAGCCGCTGTTACCGTAGCTTACCTGAGCGTTCTTGTGGGCGAACGGATCGATTAAGGTTTGCTATTTCTGCTTGATGACTTCAACAGTCAACTTGTTAAAGCCCAGCTTTCCGCCTTCGCGGATTTCTAGGGCGGCACGGAAGGTGGTGACGTCCTTCTTGAACGGTTCTAGCACCGGCGAGAACTTGTTCTTCAGCAGATTTTCCACTTCTTCGTCAGAGAATTTGCGCTGGTAGAACACTTGCGGAATGCCGTAACCGCATTGCATGCACTGGTAGCCGCCATCTACCTTGCGTAGGAAACCTCCGCAACCGGGGCAGGGGTATTCGCGACGGAGGAACTCAAATTCTACGCGGCCTACGGGGCTCATTTTCAGGAAGGCGTCAAAGTTTTCGCCCTTCTTGTTCTTGAATCCGCTAATCAGTTCCGTTTTTTCGCCGTTGAGCAAGGCCTTGATGTCGGCGGCCCGAAGTTTCTTGCCGGCGACTGTTTTGAACAGTGTGAACTTGCAGTCACAGGGGTTGCCTTGTTCGTTCCGGTCGGTGCCGCGGCCGGTGCAGAAAATGGCGTTCTTGTTTTCTTCTAGGGTGTGTTTGCAGATGGGGCACTTAAACTTGGTTTCGGTACCGTGGAAGTGTCCGTCATTTTCGAAGGCGAAGGTGGCCTTGTGATCGCTATCCCAGACCACCTTGGCGCTAAAGGCCTGGCCCTTCTTAGTGATAAAGTCGGTGATGACGTCGGTGGTGCCGTTGCTGAACAGCTCCGCCATTTCTTCGTCGCTCATGACGTGGCCGGCGATAGTCTTATAGAAAACGAAATCGCAAGGCTCTTCGCAAATGAGACGGTTGCCTAAACTTTTTAGTTTCTTTTGGCACTTGGGGCAGGTATAGTCTGTGGGGGCTGCGTCCTGGGGTTCGTCGCTAAATTCAAATCCGATGTTGCCGTCTTCGCCAAGAACCAGGTTGGCGCTGAAGGTGGTTCCCTTCTTGCTCTTGAAGCCGCTGAGCAAGTCAGATTTGCCGGTGGCCAGAAGCTTGCCCATTTCGGCGTGGCTAAGGGTGCGGCCTGCAATGGTGTGGCCTGCCTTGAAACCGCATTCGCCATTCTTGCAGACGTATCCCCAGGGGGCGATTTCCATGGGCTGGCTGCACTTGGGGCAGGGGAGAGCTTCTGTTACGGTTTCTCGTTCAAACTGGCTGCCGTATTTTTCGTGAAGCTGAACAAAAAGTTCCTTCACATATTCCACGATGCCGTCGCGGAATTCCTTGGGATCCAGGTTGCCCTTTTCTACTTGGGAAAGCTTGTATTCCCATTCGCCGGTCATTTCGGGGGACTTGACTTTTTCGTCCATGAGGGCGATGACTTCGCGGCCGCGGGCGGTACTGACCAGATTGTTTTTCTGGGCTTCGATGAATCCGCGCTTTTTCAAGGTCTCGATGATGCCTGCCTGAGTGGCTGGAGTTCCAAGACCGCGGTCCTTCATGGCTTCGGCCAGTTCTTCGTTGTCGATCTGCTTGCCTGCTGTCTTCATGGCGGCAAGGAGGGTGGCTTCGGTATAATACTTGGGCTTGGACTTCTTTTTCTTCTGAAGTTCCAGGGCGTCGAAGGGGGCCTTGTCGCCCTGCTTCCAGTCGGGGAAGGATTCCACGATATTGGTAATGTCGTCAGAATTGCCGCTGTCGTCGCCGGATTTTCCGTCGGCTGCGGCGGAGTCGGCGCCTGCGTCGCCCTTCTTCTTGGATTTGGCCTTCTTCTCTTCTTTGACTAGGGCACGGAAACCCAGGTCCTCGTTCTGCTTCAGCTTAAGGCGGAAGGTTTCTGCGTCACTGCCCGCAGGGGCGGTCAGTGTCACTTCCATTTCATTCCAAACATAGGGTTTCAGCCATGCCTGGACAAAACGTTCCTTGGCCAGATTGTAGATGTTCTCTTCCATTTCAGGGAGACCGTTGGGCTGTTCCCCTGTAGGAATGATGGCAAAGTGGTCCGTGACCTTGCTGGAATTGATGAAGACGAAATTTTCCGATTCCGGACGCATGATCCCTTGCTGCTGGGGCGTTGCCAGGCGTTGTGCCAGGGCGTAAGCTTCCTGCTTCATGGTGTCGGGCAGGTAGGCGGAGTCGGTACGGGGATAGGTAAGCAACTTCTTTTCGTAAAGATTCTGGGCGCAATCCAGCACTTGCTGGGCGCTGTACTTAAAACGCTTGTTGCCTTCTTTCTGCAGTTCCGTCAGGTCGAAAGGTTTTTGGGGGAACTGCTTTTTCTGCTGGACGTCAATGCCTGCGATGACCGCATCTTCGGGCGGGGCGCATTTGTCCACTACGGCCTGGGCCGGTTCCTCTTTTTCAAAGACCGCCACTTTCAGGGCAGGGCCTTCTGCGCTGTCCTTGCCAGAATCCTTGGCGTCGCGGTCGGGGCGCAGCAACTGTGCCTGGAATCCTTTCCAGGTTCCCACTACGCTGTAGTAATACAGTTCCTTGAACTGTTCCACCAGGGCGTCACGTTCTACAATCAAGTTTAAAGTGGGTGTCTGCACGCGGCCCACAGAAATCATCTTGCCGCGGCCAGCCGTAAGCGTATAGGCTCGAGTGGCGTTAAGGCCTACCATCCAGTCGGCGCGCTGACGCAGGCGAGCGGCATAACTCAAGTTTAATCGCTGGGTGGCATCTTCCAGATTTTTCCAGGCCTTGTCCAGATCCTTGGCCACATAGCTGTTCACCCAAAGACGCTTGATCTGCTTTTGCTTAAAGGCGGGGGTAAAATCAAGGACCAGGTCAAAAATCAGATTGCCTTCGCGGCCGGCATCGGCGCCGTTCACGAGGACATCCGCCTTACTCATCATTTCTCGCACAACAGTTAGCTGTTTTCTTGTGCTTTCAATCTCCATAAGGCGGAACTTTTCGGGGAGCAAAGGCAAGTTGCCCAATTTCCAGCCCCCTTCGAAACCGGGGTAGGCATCAAGGGGGGCCAGGGTAATCAAGTGACCCACACACCAGGTAATGCAATGGTTCTGCCCAATCAGGCAACCATCTCCCTGTGTGAATTTTTCGCCCTCCAGGCGTTCCAGCATAGGTTTGTAATGTTGGTTTGCAACGGAAGGTTTTTCGGCCACTAATAGAATCATGGGGGCAAAGATAATAAAGTTCGAACTTTTTTATTACAGGATGGGGTCCAAGTTCTGCAAAGCCTTGGCGGCGGCTCCCTGGGCGAATTTCTGTTCCAGATCCGTGAACTTCTCGTTCCAGAATTTTGTTTTTTCACAGGAGAGGCGCGCTCCCCGTTCATAAATCCACAGGTAACAATCCTCGTCGACGACTTCGTAATCGGATCCGCCGTTGAACACATTGGCTACACCGTAAACTTCGTGGTCCTTGCTCAGGATGACCTTGCAACCCAGAAGCATGGAGAGATTTTGACAAGCCTGTTCCAGGGCGACATTGTCCAGGTCCTCGCTCTTCATCGAGAATCGGGAAACGTTCCGCTCGTCGATTTTCAAACCCAGGGATTCGAAGTCCTGTTCGACCCAACTCATCTTGTTGATAAACTTGCGAAGCGAAGAAATGTCCTGAACCTGGTCCGGTTCCGGAAAAATTCGCCCTCTGACAGTATACTCGTGTTCCATAAAAAGAAAAGTAGAAAAAACGCAGCGCGATTATAAAACTAGTATCTCCCCGCTTTGTCGCCTTTTACAAAGAAATCCACCTACGTTTCCAAAGCCCGAATACGAGCAGAATGGTCTGCGATATCCGCCTGCTGTTTTATCCATGGGGGCGAGGAACGCATTTCCCGTAGTGCGAAATAAATTCGCGGGCGATTGTCGGGCGATATACAAAAAAGTCGGTGTTTCCGACGGAAAGAATATATGAAATTCAAGAGTCATGTCTGACATCTATGTTTAAGGAAGATATGACCGTTAACAGTGCGTTCTTGTCGGTGAGCATACCATGGAACTGGAAAAGCCGGCCATGTCTGGTATCTATGTCCTTCGTGTCTCGGCAGGAAATTCAAGTCGGAACATGCTGATTAAATTCTAGCAGTCTGGTCTTGTTGAACAGCTACTAAAAAATAAGGAGTTTCCCTTGCCGTGGGGGAAACTTCTTTGTATATTCATCAGCATGAAAATGATCCTAGACCTACAACTTCTACTTTGCACCGCTCTGTGTAATACCGAGGCGAGGTTTTAGGGTATTGAATCAATAAGACTTTTTTTATTGAAATTGAACACTAAAAAGGCTTGCTTCCTCGGGAAAGCGGGCCTTTGTTTTTTGGTCAGAGGGATAAAAAAAGCTATCTTTGAGATTGAAAATTAAATGACTTTGCGTTCCCGGTGAAAATCGAGGGAAGCGGCAAGGAGATGAAAAATGAAGTGCATGATGGATTGTGCCGATCAGGCAAGAAAACCGTTTTTTTACGACGTCACTCTGCGTGACGGTAACCAGGCTCTGCCCAAGCCCTGGAATAACGCCCAGAAGAAGGACGTTTACCTCCAGTTGTTGAAGCTGGGTGTGCAGGGGGCCGAAGTGGGTTTCCCGGCTTCTAGCGAAATGGATTTTGAATCTTGTAAGGAACTGGCCCAGCTCACCGCAAAGATGGCTGAAGAAGGTGATGAAGTCGCCCAGAAGATCGTGGTGGCTGGTCTTGCCCGTTGCGTCCCCAGCGACATTCAGCGCTGCTGGGAAGCGGTCCAGTATGCTCCCAATCCTCGTATCCACACCTTCTTGGCAACTAGCCCCCTCTCCATGGAACATGTGCTGCACATGACTCCGGAACAGGTGAAGGCCAAGGCCGTGGAATGCGTGAAGTTGGCAAAGTCTCTGGTGGGTGACCGCGGTACCGTGGAATTCAGCTGCGAACATTTCGGTGACTGCCTGGAAAACATGGACTTTGTCATTGAAGTTTTGAAGGCCGTGGTGGAAGCGGGGGCAACTACCTTGAACTTGCCCAACACCGTGGAACGTTATCGCCCCATGCTGTACATCTCCCAGATCAAGCAGGTGTACGATGCTCTGCCCAAGAACGTGACTATTTCTGTTCACTGCCATAACGACCTGGGCATGGCAACTGCCGCTACCCTGGAAAGTTTCTTCGTGGGTGCAACCCAGATGGAAGTGGCCTTGAATGGCCTTGGCGAACGTTGCGGCAATACCAACTTCTACGAAGTGGCTGTGGGCCTGCACAACTCCGGTGTAGACACTGGCCTGCATCTGGAAAGAATTTACGAAACCGCCATCCTGATTTCTCAGTGGTCCGGTATCAACATCTACAATCGTGCTCCGTTGATCGGTGCCGAAGCTATCGTCCATCGTAGCGGTATCCACCAGGATGGCGCCAGCAAGACCAAGGACATGAAGAAGGGTGCATACCGCCCCATCGACTACTCCATCATCGGCCGTAACCAGAACGATTCCCTCAGCTTCACCAGCCAGAGTGGTCGTACCGCCGTGTACGAAATCATCACCAAGTTCGGTTACAAGATGAGTCTGGCCGAAGCCGCCGAACTGCAGCCCATCTTGAAGGCTTGCAGCGAAAAGGAAGGCGAGCTGAGCGCCGAACGGGTTCTGGATGTTTTCCGCGAACAGCGCGTTAACGTGAACGGCCGTTTGGTGTTCAACAACATCGAAGTTGTTCCCGATGAAAACCGTTTCGTGTTCCACTTCAAGAAGGACAAGGAGCCCATAATCAAGTCCATCACTGCCGAAGGTCCCATTGAAGCTGGCCTTATGCTCATGCGTGAAATCGGCATGCCGGTGGAACTGGTGAAGTATCGCCAGGTGGTGGTTCCTGAAAAGGATTCCATGTGGGCTGGTCGCGGTCTCAGCCGTATTGTGCTGAAGGCCAATGGCAAGGAAGTGGAAGGCCGCGGTGTTTCTAGCGATACTCTGAAGGCTAACATGCGCGCCCTGTTCGGCGGTGTGAACCTGCTGTACAGGTAGGCTGTAAGTGTCATTCCGAGCGTAGCCACGAAGTGGCGAAGTCGAGGAATCTAGAGTAGAGGAATTATGGATTTAACTGGTAGACTGACACGTCCGTTCAAGAAACGCTACGCCATGTACGCCGACAAGGTCGGTGGTTTTGTGGTGCCGATAAAGGATGCCGTGGCAGGTCTGCTGGGCCACTTTCCCGATGTAAAGGCTTTTGCCGGTTCCGAGGATCTGGCTGATTCCGATGAGGCTTCTGCCGGTGCCGAGGGTGCCGCAAATGGTGCCGCTCCGGCAGGGAAGGTGGGCCTGCTGGATCGCATTAAGAACTTCAAGAAATCCCTGAAGGAAATGAGCGACTTCCAGAAGCTGATCCTTTTGACCATCGCCGTTGTTCTGCCTGCCGGAATTTTGGTGGCCACGATTCTAGTGGGCCTGATCAAGAAGCACAAGAAATAGTTTTGACGTCGTATGCAGCGCTGGAAACATACCATTGCCTACGAAATTTATCCCAGCAGTTTCCAGGACTCCAACGGAGATGGAATCGGGGACCTGAACGGCATTACCAGCCGGCTGGATTATCTGAAGTCTTTGAACGTGGGGGCGATCTGGCTTACGCCGGTGTATGCGTCTCCCATGGTGGATAACGGCTACGACGTTTCCAATTTTTACGAAATCAATCCCCTGTATGGAACCATGGCCGACATGGACAACTTGGTTGCCCAGGCCCATAAGCGTGGCATCAAGATTGTGATGGACCTGGTGTTCAACCACATGTCCGATCAGTGTAAATGGTTCAAGGAATCCAAGTCCAGCCGCCACAATCCCAAGAGCGATTGGTTCATCTGGAAAGATGGCGTTGCTGGCGAACCGGGAACGCGACCGGCTCCTCCCAACAACTGGCGCGGTATCTTTGGTGGCTCCGTGTGGGAATGGAATGAAGAACGTCAGCAGTACTACATGCACACCTTCGCCACCCAGCAGCCCGACCTGAACTGGGAAAATCCCGACGTGCGCCAGGCCCTTTTCGACATTGCCAACTTCTGGATTAAAAAGGGCGTGGGCGGTTTTAGAATTGACGCCATTCCCTACATCAAGAAACCGAACGGCTTTGAAAGCGGAACCCCTGATGCAAGCGATGGCCTGGTCAGCGTTCACACCATGACCGTAAATACCCCGGGTGTCCTGGATTTCTTGCAGGAGTTCAAGAAGAACGTGACTCAGGGCAAGGACGTGTTCACCGTGGCCGAGGCAAACGGCGTGGGACCCGACGACTTGAAATATTGGGTAGGGGAGAACGGCGCCTTCGATATGCTCTTCGAGTTTGGCCACCTGCACGATGTTGAAATCTGGTGCAAGCCGTCGCCCTACGGCATCATGGATTTTAAGAAGGCTCTGCTGGCAAGCCAGGAGGCCACTGCGAAGAACGGCTGGTATCCTGCCTTTTTCGAAAATCACGACAAGCCCCGCTGCGTGAACAATTACTTTAGCGAACGGGTGGCTGCCGATCCCAAGCTGCGCGTGTTGGCGGCTAAGGCCATGGCTACGCTGCTCTTGACCTTGCGAGGGACTCCCTTCCTTTACGAGGGTCAGGAAATCGGCATGACCAACGTGCAGTGGAACGACCTGGAAAAGTACGACGAAATCAATACCAAGGCCCAGTACAAGATGGCCCTGCAGGAAGGCTTTTCCCACGAGCAGGCCATGGCCTTCGTAAACCGTTTTAGTCGCGACAATTCCCGCACGCCCATGCAGTGGAACGCCGACGCCAACGCCGGATTCACCACGGGCAAACCCTGGCTCTCCGTGAACGACAACTATGTCGAAATCAACGTGGCGGCCCAGGAATCGGACCCAAACTCCGTGCTGAATTTTTACCGTCGACTGATCGCCTTGCGCTCTTCCAATGCCGATCTGGACGGGGGCCCCTTTACGGCGCTGCTCCCCGAACACGAACAAATGATGGCCTATAGGCGAGGTGACGGCATTGTGGTGCTGGTTAACCTTGGCGAGACGGAAGTTGAATATGATGGACGCCTGGTAGAGAACCGCAAACTATTAATAGGCAATTACGAAGGTCCGTTTGAATCGTCGGGCGTAACAAGAGTTTTAAGACCGCTAGAAGCTGTAATCTATGGGATGTAATAAATGAACCGTTTGAATGTTAGACTTTCTGAAAGGCTTCCCAATGATTTGACTCCCAGCCCTTTTTTCGAAGAGTTGGAAAAAGCGAAAAAGGAAAGCACTCCGTTTATCGACATGACCGTCAGTTCGCCGGTTCGCGTGGGACTGCCTGTGGAATTGGACTCCGCGGTAGACGAAGCCCGCAAACAGTTCGGCCATTGGTCTCCCGATGCCTCGGGCTGGCGTGAGGCCCGAGAAGCCGTTGCCGCTTACTATCGTGAAAGAGGTGGTCGCTTTACTGCAAACCAGGTCATCATTACCGCAAGTACCAGCGAAGCTTACTCTGTACTCTTTAAGACATTCTGCAATCCAGGCGATGCCATCTTGACGCCGATGCCCGGCTATCCGCTGCTGGATACGCTGGCCCAGTTGGAACATCTGGAATGCGCTCCCTATTTTTTGAAACTGATCCGCGAGAAGAAAACTGGGCTAAAGACCGTTCGCTCTTTACGTCAGGAACTTTCCGCGCATCATGCTGCCCGCAACCCGCAGACTCCCGCCGAGTGTCATACGAAAGACCCGCAGACTCCCGCCGAGTGTCATGCAGAACAGAACGTCGCTCCTTTGTGTCATGCTGCCCGCAACCCGCAGGGCGGAGTCGATGCATCTTGCCTTCCTGAATCTTCCGCTCCCCAGTTCCGCTTCGTGCTGGATACAGACAGCCTGCTGGCCGCTCCCGAAAACGCCCGCATCCTTCTGCTGGTTTCGCCCCATAATCCCACAGGCCATATTGTGGGCCTCGCCGAGTGGAATGAAATTGTTCGCTTCTGCGAAGAGAACACCTTGATTCTCGTGGTAGATGAAGTCTTCGGCGATTATGGCTTCAGCGACGAAGTCAAACGCAGTTGGCTGTATTTGCGCGGCGGAAACCGCAATGGTCTTGGTGACGGAAACATTAACGCCGACTTCTTTGACTGCGGTGGAAACGACATTGTCTTTGCTCCTGTAAACGGACCCAAGTGTCCCATTTTCTGGCTCAATGGTTTGAGCAAGGCTGTTGGCGCTCCGCAATTAAAATTCGGCTGGATGGCCTTCTATGCCCCCCGTGAAAATTTCGAAGAAATCCGTGCCGCCCTTGAATTCGTTGAAGACGCTTACTTGAGTGCTTCTTCTTGCGCCCAGTCTCTGGCGGCACCGCTGTTGGCTCGCTCCGCCGATTACGAAGCCCAAGTTCGTGAGCGTCTGCAAAACAATTGGGAAACCCTTCGTGCCGCATTCCCCGGCAAGTATTGCCCCAAGGTTCTTGGGGGCTGGTATGCCGTGTTGCATCTGGGCGACGATGACGAGGAATTGACTCTTCGCCTACTTCGCGAAAAGCGTGTGCTGGTACAGCCGGGATTCTTCTTCGATTTCGAAGATGACGGCTGGGTTGTAATTAGCTTGTTGCAAGAGCCTGCGTTGTTCGCCGAAGCGGTCGAACGCATGGTTGAGCTTTAAGAGAATCGTTCGTAAAGAGCGTCGCGTTCCACCGGTTCCAAACCTTCGTTCAAAATCAGCTGACGCATACGTTCCGGACTCATGCCCACGGGAACCTTGGCTCCTGCGGCGTGGGTAATCTTTTCTTCGATGATAGTTCCATCCAAATCGCTGGCACCGGAGTGCAATGCCTTCATGGCGGTCTCGATTCCCATCTGGATCCAGTAAGCCTTGATGTGGGGGAAGTTATCCAGGAACAGTCGTGCCACCGCCACCGTACGCAGAATATCTTCCTGACTGGTCATGTTGGGAACGATGCTGTGAAGGGCGTTGTGTTCCGGATGGTACACCAGAGGAATAAATGCGAAAAAGCCGGGGGCTTCATCTTGCAGGTCGCGGAGCATCTTCATGTGAGCGATGCGATGTTCCGGAGTTTCGATATGGCCGAACAGCATGGTGGCGTTGGTAGGAATGCCAATCTTGTGTGCCGCACGGTGAACATCCAACCATTCTTCGCCAGTTTCCTTACCCGGGCAAATCTGGTCGCGAACACTCTGCACCAAAATTTCGGCACCGCCGCCGGGCAGTGCATCAAGACCTGCGCCCTTCAACGTTTCCATGATCTGCAGGGGAGTCTGCCCAGACAGTTTGGCGAAGTGGGCGATTTCTACTGCGGTAAAAGCCTTCAGGTTGACCTTGGGAAATTCTACGCGAAGCTTGCGCAACATTTCGATGTAATAATCGAAAGGGTGATCCGGATGGAGGCCGCCAACAATGTGCAGCTCTCTTGCACCGCCTTCAATGGCGAAAGCCGCCTTGTCGCGAATGGTGTCGTAATCCCAGTCGTAGGCGGTAACGCTATCTTTCTTGATCTTGCTGAAGGCACAGAACTTACAATGCAGAACGCATACGTTGGTGTAGTTGATCTGGCGGTTGTTCACCCAATAAACTGATTTGCCGTGGCGACGTTCCTTCTCTACATTTGCCCTGGCGCAAAGTTCTTCCAGGGGGGCGTTCAAAAATAAATCAAGAGCTTCGGATTCTGTTAGACGCGACATATAAGATTCTTCGGTAGATATTTCAGTACCATTTTTTCAAGCTGGTCGGCATGGATCGGCTTTGACAGGTAGTCTACAAAACCCTCACTCAGGTATTGTTCCCGTGCGCCTTCCAGTGCGTTGGCTGTCAACATGACAACAGGCGTATTAGGATTCATGTTGTCTAGAGACCGCATCAGACGGAAGGTTTCGACACCGTCCATCTTGGGCATCATGTGATCCAGGAAAATCAGGTCGTACTGTTTTTCGCGAACCATCTTCAAACATTCTTCGCCGCTGACGGCCGTATCGATTTGCATCTGGGTCTTCTTGAGAAGTCCCGAGAAAACCTTCAGGTTCATAGATACGTCGTCGACGACCAGGATGTGGGCGTTGGGGGCGTGGAACTCTTCGTGGTAAGTAGGTTCCTCTTCCTGAACAGAAACATTTATGTCGCCTACCGGCGTTGCAGAAACAATCTTTTGGGGAAGGCTAACCTTGAATGTGGATCCGCGTCCTGCAATGCTTTCGACTTGAATGGTTCCGTTCATCAGTTCGACCAACTGCTTGGTGATGGCCAGACCCAGACCGGTTCCTTCGATATTGCGGTGAAGCCTTTCATCAATTCGGCTAAAAGAATCAAACAGGTACTTCAGATTGTTTTCGGAAATGCCTACGCCAGTATCCTGGACTTCGATAATCAAGTTGATCCAGTCTTTTTCGCCAATGGTCGTATAAACGCGAAGCGTAACGGAACCGCTCTTGGTGTATTTGATGGCGTTGGTCAGCAGGTTGCTGCAAATCTGGCGGATACGGGGTTCGTCGCCTAGCAGGACCGAGGGCGCAGCCTGTTCAACATCTGTTCGCAGTTCCAGTCCCTTGCTTTCTGCTCGGTTAGCAATCAGGTTGAAGGAATCCTTAACCAAAATTCCCAGGTTGTATTCTGTGGGAATGATGTTCAGTTTACCCGATTCGATCTTTGAAAAATCAAGAATGTCGTTAATAAGGGAAAGCAAGGCCTTGCTAGATGTCTTGATATTCTTTGCGTATTCCAGGGAATCAGGTTCCTGGGATTCTCTCAGGATCAGTTCGTCGTTTCCCAGAATGGCGTTAATGGGGGTGCGAATCTCGTGGCTCATGTTTGCGAGAAAATCACTCTTTGCCTTGCTGGCCGCTTCTGCCTTTTCCTTGTATTGGATGTTCTGGCGGAGCAGGTGGTTCATGTATTTCTTGTTCAAGTTGATATTTCGCTTGAGCAAGATGGCTATGGCGACTTCAGCTGTGTAAATGAAGGGGAGGCGGACGCGTACGGATTCCTGGTACTGGTAGCAGTATTCAAAGACTGGAGTGAAAAAGGCTATGGCTAGGATGGCACCGATGAACAGAGGGAAGCCTACCGCTAACTTTGTGTGGAAACAGTAAAGGGCGATGACAGGGACTAGCACCACCCACATGACACCGAAACCTTCGTGACCGCCATTGATGATGTAGGTGATAATCAGGACGGTCAGCATCAGCATCGTGACGGGGGTTGCTACTTTTAGGGAGTCGAAACGGATGATGGTGAAGTAGCTGAAGAACATGATGAACGCGATACCTCCATTGATGGCGGCGATCAGGGGCTCTTTTTGCATGATGTTCACCGCGATGAACATGGTGCAGATTATGGCGAAAACCAATGTCACAATCCTCATTGCGGGAATGTACAGGATTTTATCGTCGTTAATCAGTCTTGAAAAATTGTCGTCTTTTTCCTTCATCGGTGGGCAATTTAGAAAAATATGGATGTTTTTTAGAATACTATCAATTGGGTGTGAGGTTAATAACGTTGTTTTGGAAACAATGCTAACTAGGGGAAATGCAAAAAAGAAAAGAGATCTAAACTAGATCTCTTTTCTTTAGTAGCGGGGGCAGGACTTGAACGCTGCGACCTCCGGGTTATGAGCCCGACGAGCTACCAACTGCTCTACCCCGCGTCGATGTTGAGACCATATATAGAAAAAGCCTTGAACATTGTCAAGGCTTCTTGTGCATTTTTTTTGTCCGTCGGACGTACCGACTAGATCTGTATACTGATTAGACGAACTTCTTAAGGATATGCTTGCTAGAAACGAAGTAGTCTACGCCACTGAGTACAGTCACTGTGGTAATGACGCCCATGACAATCTGCGGGAAGTTTTCCCAGATGCTATCAAAGCCGGGAATCATCATGCGCACGGGGTCAATAGCGCCTAGGAGAATGGCTACAATGCCTGCGCCCTGGAGGGCTGTCTTCCATTTACCGCTGCGACGGGCCGGCATAATCAGACCTTCGCTTGCCGCCAGAGTGCGTAAGGTTTCAACGCTGGATTCGCGGAAGTAAATAATCGCGACCATCCAGACGGGTGCGTAACCTGTTGCGATAAAGCACATGAAAATGGTCATGTTGGAAATCTTATCGCTGAAGGGGTCCAGATATTTTCCGAGGGTGCTGACTTCACCCATTTTGCGGGCGAGATGTCCATCCAGAAAATCGGTCAGCATAAAGCCAAGAACCATCACTAAGGACAAAGTCTTAAAGACCAGGCTGTTGTTGCTGTAGTTCAGGTCGTTGTCGTAGAAGAATACCCACAGGAAGAAAGGCGTCAGAACAATGCGGCTCATGGTGAGCTGGCTAGCAATAGAAAGAGGCTTGCGGTGTGCGGGGTCGCGGTAGTACCAGTAAGCGTAAGCTGCTGTTGCTGCAAGAACCAGCAGGATGCTGGTGACCATGGCAATCTGCTGATAGTCTTCCAGGTTCAGCAGGTAGACACCCATAGTTACTGTAATAGAAATGTTTGAAAGCTTGCTCCAGCGGCGCTTACGGGGGAGTGTCTTTCCTTCGCGAAGAACTCCAAGAGAAAACAGAGTGTGCGCAATGGTTCTTGCCAGTAGAACTACGCAACCTACTGCCAGCAGCTTTTCCGCCTGGTCATTCTGCATCAAGTCGCGAATGAAAATGCTGGTCAGAACGGTAAAGGAGAGCATCCCGTCGATAAAGTTCAGCCACAACCTGTAATAGGGCTTTTCGATTTCCTGGGATCTGAGCTGGTAAAGATTGACCCAACCCATGATCAAGGCGATGCCGACAAATGCACAGGCCGTCTTGGCCATGCCAAGCCAGATGAAGGCGATGACCGCTAAAAAGACAACAGCGCGCATGGCGCTCCAGATACGAGTGCGTAGTCTTACTTCAGATTTTTTCTCTTCAGTTAAGATAGTTTCTTCAGTCATTTTTTTGTTCTCTACAAATTCCGTATAAAATCTACAAGTTTTCGTCCAACAATTGTTTTGCGTGTTCGCGAACTGTATCGGAATCACCCCCTAACATGCGGGATATCTCGGCGATACGCCCATCTCGGTCTAGTTCGACCACAGAAGTGAAGGTTCTGCCGTCAATTTCCTTCTTGCTGACGGCCAGCTGGTTCTCTGCGCGGCTGGCGACCTGGTGCAAGTGGGTGATGGTCAAAATCTGGTGGTGCTTGCCCAACTTGCGGAGTGCGTCTCCGATGCTGTTTCCCACTTCGCCGCTGATACCGGAGTCCACCTCGTCAAAAATCAGCAGGGGCACGCGGTCCAGTTCCGCCATAACGCTCTTGATGGCCAGAAGCATACGGGAAAGTTCACCGCCAGAAACGGCCTTCTGCAGGCTCTTGAATCCTTCGCCGGGGTTGGGGGCCAGCAGGAATTCAATGCGGTCGGCGCCGTTGGGCGTGAGGGCCTGTTCCTCGATGGAGGTCTTGAATTCAGCCTTGGGCATGCCCAAACTATGGAGAATTTCGCTGACGGCGCTGTCGTAACGTTCGGCGGCGTTCTTGCGGGCTTCGGTCAAAAGGCCTGCGATGCGGTTCAGTTCCGCCTGTTCCTTGTTTGCCTGGCGTTCCAGTTCCTCAAGGTCGGCGTCCAGATTTTCAAGACTATCCAGTTCGGTGCGACGCTGCTCGGTCAGTTCCATAAGGCCTGCCACGTCGGTGCGGTACTTGCGCTTCAATTTCTGGATCTGGGCGATGCGGGCATTGGCGCGATCGATGTCTGCCGCACTTACCGCTGCAGACGGCGACAGTCTCATCAAGTCCTTGCAGATACTTTCAAAGGGGTCCGCCACTTCAACCAGGGCGTTCAAATCTTCGTCGTAGTCGGGAACCTTGGCGGCCAGGGTGCGCATCTTGGCCTGCAGCAACTGCACCTGGTCTAACAGTCCGTTTTCACCGCCGAGAATTCCCTGGACTTCATCCAGGTAACGGCGTTCCGCTTCCACCTTGGAGGCGCTGTTTACCTTTTCTTCAAGAGCTTCTTCTTCGCCTTCTTTCAGGTTGGCCTTAGAAAGTTCCTCGAACTGGAACTTTAAAAAGTCCTTCTGGGCCGCAAGATTCTTGGCCTTTTCTTCGGTTTCTACAATCTTGGACTTGATACCGTTCCATGCAGACCAGTGGCCTGCATATTCTGTCAGCAGGTTTCCGTTGCCGGCGTAGTCGTCCAGCATCTTGGCGTGGGTGCGGGTGTCGCGGAGCAGCAGCTGTTCGCTCTGGCCGTGCATCTGGATCAGTTCTTCGCCCAGCTTCTGCAGGTCAGACAAGTTGACCACGGAACCGTTTACGCGGGCTCGGCCCTTGCCGTTTTCCAGGACTTCGCGGCGGATGATCAGTTCGTCATTTCCGTCGTCCAGTTCCAGTTCCTTGAGAACGTTCCTTACGTCATCTTCGCCAGAAATGTCGAAGGTGGCTTCCACAACGGCCTTGTCGGCGCCAGTACGAACAAAGCTCCCTTGAGCCTTGTCTCCGCAAACCACGCGAAGTGATTTCAGGAGAACGGACTTACCAGCACCGGTTTCGCCGGTGATTGCAGTGAATCCCTGACGGAAGGGAACTTCCGCTTCCGAGATCAGGGTGAAACCATTAATAGAAAGCTGCTTTAACATACCGCAAACAAACTAGAAAAAATAGCATGTCAAAAGATGACAAGGATCGGTTGCTTTTTTACTTCTCGAACTCGATGATGGAGCGGTAAATGGGGCGGCCTTCCTTGCGGTACTTCTTTTCGAAGCCGGTCATGATACCTTCGGTAGGCTCAGCTTCGTTGCGGACCAGCACCTTGCAGCCGGGGAAGTTGTCGAACACTTCAAGAGCCACTTCGTTGTATTCCTTGTGGTCGGTGCCCCAGTAGAAAATACGCTTGCCGGGCTTCATCACGCGGGCCACCTGTTCCAGGAAGTCGGGGCGGAGCAGGCGGTTCTTGTGGTGGCGTTCCTTGGGCCACGGATCCGGGAAGTACATGTGGAAGGCGTCTACGGTATTGTCCTTGACGCAATCGCGGAGGAAATAGAATACGTCGCCGCGGAGCATGCTGGCGTTGTTCAGAACGCCTGCCTTGTCCATCTTGCGCTGGGCGAATGCGGCCCAGGTGTAATCCCATTCGCTACCCATAATGAAATAGTCTGGGTGCTTGGCGGCATAGTCCGAAATAAAGCTGCCCTTGCCGGAACCGATTTCCACTTCGATGTGGTCGTTGTGGGTGGGGAACATGTCCTTCCAGTCAAAGTCCAGCTTGTGGGGGAGTCCGTCGGGGGTTGCAATGGGCTTGCGGTCACCGTTGGTGCGGAATACATAGTGCCAAAGGGCCTTGGCGTTTTCGTCTTCCTTCAGGTCGCGGAAAAATTCCGGAATGACCACTTCCTTTTCTGCGGCTGCGGCGGCGCCTTCAACCACTTCTTCAACTTCGTTTTTTGCTTCTTCGTTCATAATTTCTTTTTCCATTTTTATTCGGTTTGCACGCCTTATAGCAGAACCACAATTTTATCCTTGAATTCTTCGGGAATAGCCTTGGCTATTACATCGCGGATGTACTTGTCGGAGTACTTCATGGAGAAATGGCTCAGGATGATCTTTTCGCACTTGACACTGTCGCCCATTTCCTTGAGGGCGTGTACAATGTGGTTGATGTGGCTGTGTCCTTTCTTTACACTCATGGCCTCATCTTCTGGCGAAAGGAATGTGCATTCCGTAATCAAAATCTTGGACTGGAAAACGCGGTAGTTGTCCAGCAGGCTTTCTCCCAGGCAGTCTCCCATGAAGCTGACCAGGGGCTCGTAAACTTCGCGGGTGATTTCCACCTTGTTTTCGCGGAGGGCGATCAGCTCGGCAGGGGTTTTCTGCAGGAATTCTTCCTTCAACTTTTTTTTGTAATGGTATACGGTGCCGCCCATAGCCGGTATGGAATGCTTTACTTCAAAGGCTTCCAGGGCCAGGTCCTTACGGTACTCCAGGAACTGCAATTCGTTTGGGGCCACGGGGACAATGGTGGGCAGACGGAACTTGTTTTCGGCGACCCCTTCGAACAGGGCTTCGGCACGGATCCAGTCCTTGGCCCGTTCCGCGATGTTTTCGGGAATGTAATAGACGCTATCCCGTTCTACACCCATCATCTTGCGCAGGCTGTGATGACGCATCAGGCAGCGAGCATGGTCGCCATGGGCGTGAGTCAGAAATACATGATTGATGGAGGTGGCCGACAGGGGGCATTCGCCCAAATCAACGCAGAAATCCAGTTCGGGCATCTGCAAGTAGGTGGCCAGCCCCGAAATAGAGAAACCCGACACAGAAGTGGTCGGTGTTTCTACATGAACTTGCTTCAGGGCATTATGGATGTATTTATTTTCTGCAGCCATTAAAAACCAGTCAATTTTTATGGCGCAAATTTAGAAAAACCAATTTATTTGGTCTTTGCATTCTCTTCGATCAGACGATCAAAGTCGGCACAGCTCAGAGCTTCGATATGGTTACCCATGGCGACGCTACGAGTACGGGCGTTACCCTTCTTTTCGGGAATGCGGAAGCAGAAATTATAGATGTTACCCTGGTCGGTGGGGATGCCCATCTTGAAGACGCGGATACGTTCTGCACCCTTGTTGTAAATTTCGTGATAATCGTAAGTGTTCTTGATCTTCTGCAGGCGCTTTTCCTGGCTGAATTCCATTTCGTCGACGATAGGGCCGTCCAGATAGAGGGGGAGGGAGTTCTGGAAACGGAGCTCCAGCATGTTGCCGCTCTTGACGATGGAAGTTTCCTGAGGCTTGATCAGGTAGCGCTGCTGAGGAATGTTCTTATAGGCGCGGCTCTTGACCGTTCTTACACCGCACATTTCGCGCATATCGGGTTGTTCCACAAAGTCGATGTCTCGGCAGATGGGGGGCAGGTTTGTGGGAACTTCAAGATTCTCTCCGCTGGAAGAACCGGCGCAGCCAGTCAAAAGGGAGATTGCAGACGAAAATACGATGCCAGATAAGAACAGAACTTTAGATTTCATGGCTTTAAATATACGTTTATTATTTGGATTTGCGTTTTTTTTATTAAGATAATTAAAAAAGATTTAACGTTTTTATAAGCGCATTTTGTAAACTTAATTTAACAAAGTCGCTTTTTTGTGTGTTTTTGGGCATGAACCTCCCTAAGTGAAAAAACGAACACTTTTTTTGACATTGAATGACAGGCTAAAAAAGCTATCTTTGGCGCCGAAACTAAAGATTAGGTGTCGAATGAACATATATAGTTGGAACGTCAATGGCTTGAGATCTGCTGCCAAGAAAGGCTTTGCCGATTGGTTTAGCTCCACAAAGCCGGATATCCTCTGCCTGCAGGAAGTGCGCGCAGAAGAAGATCAGATTGACGAAGCTATTGCACATCCCGAGGGCTATTTTGCCTACTGGAACGCCTGTAAGCGCAAGAAAGGCTACAGCGGGGTGGGTGTCTTGTCTCAGATTGAACCTGATCGCGTGAATTACGGCTTCGATATCGAAGAATTTGACGACGAAGGCCGTGTTTTGCAGTTGGTCTTCCCGGATTGGGTGCTGAACTGCATCTATTTCCCCAATGGTGGCTCCGGCGACGACCGCCTCGACTACAAGCTCCGCTTCTACGATGCCTTCCTTGAAAACAGCAAGCGCTGGTTGGACGATGGCAAGCATGTGGTGACCGTTGGCGACTACAATACCTGCCACAAGGAAATCGATATTGCACGTCCCAAGGAAAACGCCGATGTCAGCGGCTTCCTGCCCATTGAACGCGCCTGGATGGATAAGTATGTGGAAAACGGCTTTGTGGATAGCTTCCGCAAGCTGCACCCCGATACCAAGGACGTCTATTCCTGGTGGAGCAACCGTTTTGGCGCCCGTGCCCGTAACGTGGGCTGGCGTATTGACTATGCCTTTGTAGATGCCGCCCTGGTTCCTAACATTGTCAGCGCCGAAATCCACACCGACGTAAAGGGTTCAGACCATTGCCCCATCAGCATCGAGCTGGAACCGCCCTTTGCCCCTCTTCCGATCAAGAAGAACGAAGGCTAGTTTTATCTTCGTTTGATGTATTCCCAGGCCTGATCGTAGAATTCTACGGCTTCGCCCACATCTTTCAGGAACACCAGTCGAGAAATGTCGCCCCTGGTGGGGTTGACTACATTGTTTTTCTTGAAAACGCTGTCGATGATGTTCAATGAGGACTTGTTGGGGGTGGCGTAATTGATGTATTTGGCCAATTTAGCCCCGGTCTTGGTGTCGAGAATGTAATTCATGAAGGCATAGGCTCCCTCAGGGTTCGGGGCCTTGCTGCTCAGGAGCATGGCGTCTACCCACATGAAGGAACCCTCGATTGGAATGGCGAACTGTAAGGTCGGATCTTCTGTCATGGCGGCCATGGCTTCTCCGTTAAAGACCACTGCGGCCCAGTTTAGCCGAGAAAGGACCTTGTTTTTACCGCTGACAGAGCCGTCAAACCCTAGGAAGTTCTTCGATTTGGTAATGCCCTTGATGTACTCTGCGGCAGCTTTGATCTGTTCGGGATCGGTGGAGTTTGCGTCATACCCCTTGGCCATAAGGGCCATGCTGAGCATGGAACGGCTTTCGTCAAGGAGGCTAAAGGACCCTTTGTTCCTTTTTTCATCCAAAAGTGTGTTGTAGCTGACCTTAGAAGGGCTTAGGGTTGTGTCGCGGTAAAGGATTCCCGTTGTACCCCACAGGTAAGGCACGGAATATTCGTTGGTGGTGTCATAAGGCGGGTTGAGGAACTGTTCTGCAATATTTCTTCGGTTGAACACGTGGTTCGTATCAATTTTTCCGATGAATCCCAGGCGGATCAGCTGCGGAATTACCACGTCGCTGGCGATGATGACGTCATATTGACTGTTGCCGGAGGTCTGTATCTTGCTGATCATCTCTTCCTGGGCTTCGTAAAGTTCCAGGTGGAGTTTGTAGCCGGTCTTCATCTGGAAGTCTGTCAGCATGGACGGGTCAAAGTATTCGCTGTAAATCATTACAGTTACTTTGTTTGGATCTTGGTTCTTGTTCTGATCGCCTCTGCAGCCAGCCATGAAAACGGCCAGGAAGACGAAAGAAAACGTGATTAGAAAAAACTTTTTCATTTACAAGAGAAAAAATAACAAGGAAATCGTAATGAAAAAAACACTTTTTGTGTAAAAAATGATGCCTTAGGTCACTGAATACCCGTTTTTTGACGATTTTAGCCCACTTTTGGGGGTGTTGTGTAGATATTCCTGTTGAAAAAAAATTGTAAAACTTTTATATTGACCTATTGTAACTAAAAAAGTTACGGACTAAGTTGTTCGTGGTTGGATTATCTTGGTCGGCATTGGTTTGGTTTTCATCTTAAAGGAGATGAACTAATGTGGTTTGGAAAGAATAAGTTTGCAAAATTTGCCATGGCTCTTGCTATGGCAGTCTCTGCTGTCAGTCTGACTTGGGCTGAAGAAAGCGTTGATATTCGAGATACGCTGTATCCCCTGTACTTCAAGAATGTTACCGAAGATCCGAGAGGGATGCGTGCTGAACAGCAACTTGAATGGAACTACTTGATGAAGTTCAAGATGTTCGGTGCCGAGGGCATTGAATTTGGAAACAGGGAAATCAAGATTCCTGATTCCGTTGGCTGGTTTGGTACTGCAACGGGTGACTTCAAATTGGGACAGAATGGTGATAGTAAGGTGGGTGGTCCCATCATGATTGGCGGTGACGTCATATTTGCCCAAGGTCCTGATACCATCTTGACGGGCCCCATGCGAGTCAATGGGAAAGTTAGTGTTTTGCAGGCGAATAACTTCCAGGGTAAGGAGAACTACATGGTGGGTGTCCATTGTGTAGGGGGGGATTATGCTCCTGAGTATGCCAAGTTTGTTGGCGCGGGGCTTCTGCGGGATATGGCCTCCTGCCCGGATTCCATTCCCGAAGTAAAAACGGATTTGAAAGTCCCTTCGTTTTTTTACGATGCTAAAATAATCGAGGCCGCCGATGGTGGAATGCGTCCGGCTCTGAATGTGAATGGTGCTGAATGTGCGAGTGGGTTGAAAGATGGTAATAACTTCTGCATTCACTACATCGATGTACCTTATGATGAGTATCGCGATAAGCCTTATGATATCTATATCAAAAGTATTTCGATTTCCAACGGTGGTAAGATCGTTTTTAGAATGCAGCCGAAGGGCCGACTGACCCGCGTGTTTTTCCAGGATGGTTTGGATTTGAACCCTAGTTCCAAGATTCAGATTATGTACATGGACGAAGACGCTAAGTTTGACAAGGGCGTCTGGTCTGGAAATGGCTCCATTGTCGAGAATAAGAAATACAGCGGTGAGTTGTTGTTCTTTACTCAGAATGACATCATATTTAAAACATTTAATGCAGGTACTGATACATTACAGGGAACCTTTATCTCTGAAAAAACAATCAATGTGGCTCAGCATATGATTCTTGCTGGTCAGCTCCTTGCAAATAAGATTACCGTTGATACGGACTTTGATGGTACCGGCTTCCGTTATGTGCCTTACAACTCTCCCGAAGTCGACATTGAATTTAACAAGGCTGGAGAAGAGCTGTATCTCCTGGCAGAAGGTCATGATGTTGATACCGTTAAGATTCTGCTGGATAAAAAGGCGGAAACAAAGATCTCTCTAGAATATTGCTTTGCCTTTGGCGGTTCCGAAATTGGCGTAAACTACGCTGTCGAAGACGATATTGACCTGGAAAAGGATCCGACATTCCCCATATGCGGAAAGTCTACGAAGTCGGTTTCTTTTGTTGTTGGTGAAAAGTATTTGGCTTCCCCGATCTTGGTTTATATCAAGGATGATAAAGAAATTGAAGAAACTGAACGCATCACTTTCCGCGTCGTAAACTTGTCTGGCGCAAAACTGAAAAAGAATGGTGGCTCTAGTGGTGATTTCCCGCTAGAAATTGAAGATAACGATAAACAGTTAATCAGTATCGATGGTCTTGAAATCAACGTGATCGAAGATGAAAAGTTCATCTTTAGTCGTGATATTTTCCCCATATTTGAAATGGGCGGCGACCCCTGGGCAGGGGATTTCGGTATCTATGTCGTAACTCCCCCGAAGAAAGATAGCCTGAAGACAATGGTTAACTGGGGCGATGATAAGGGTTTGGAAGAAGCTGTTGACTATAATCGTAAGATTGGTGGTAAATATGTTGGCGTTCCCTCTGGAATTTTGGATGGCTCCATGGGTTGGAATCTGGTTTATAATCCGCCCGAGGATGCTTTTGGTGAAAAGTATGATTTCTTGAAGTTTAGGGTTTTGCGTGATGGACTTTTGTCTGATGATACCTATACTCTGTACATCAACATCATTCCTGTAAACGATCCTCCGGATGCTCACGACACTACCTATAATTTCCTCGAAATGGTAGACACTAAGAATGGTGCTGTTCCCGCCAAGGAAACTATTCGTGTCGAAGACAAGGATGATGTTGCTTTCACTTATTCCTTCAGTACAACGTATGAAGACAAATACACCGAAGCAGTTCATGATCGAATTCTTGAACTTTATGAACTGGATCCTACGACCGGTGTCCTTTCTGCCAAGAAGGGTGCTGTTCTTAACTATGAATCTTCTGACAGTGTGTTGGTTGCAAGAATTGTGGTTAGCGATGGTAATGGTCAGACCGATGACGATGACAATATCCTAAGAGATATCATTACTGCAACAATCCGAATTAACGATGATAACGACAAGCCTGTTGTTGTTCAGGGCCAGGTTTTCGTTGTTGATGAAAATGCGGGCAAGATTCCTAGTGTTAGCAGGGAAGCTGTTGCTGTGGATTCTGTGGTTCGTAAGGCTAACAACCAGGATCCGAAGAAGGTGCTGGCTGATGATGAAGACCTTGATAAGAATCCTCCTAAGGGTTGGGGTTACCTGACCTACTCTATCAAGGATGCTTCCGGTAATTTTGAAATCAATTCCAAGACCGGTGTGATTTCTGTTAAGACCGGCGCAGACATTGACTTTGAAGATGATTCCAAGAATTCCTTTAGCGTTACCGTCTACGTTGTTGATGGCGGTGGACTGAAGGATTCTGCCGAAGTGATTATCAATGTGACCGACGGTAATGATATCCCAGAATTTGTGAATGTCGAGGACCTCTATGATACCGATGAACATGTGGCTAAAGAAACCGTTCTTGGCTTGATTGAAATCAAGGATCCGGACGCTAGCGATGCTGAACCGTCTGACTTCAATGTTTCCTTGAAGGACAACAATCTGGCTTGCGGCGCCTCTTGCGCAGAACTCTTGTTCAGTACTAGCGTTATTAAGGATGAAGGCAAACTTTATGTTCAGCTCTTTGTTTTGGATAGCTCCCTGGTAAATTATGAAGATCTTCCCAATGATGTCTTCGATGTGACTCTCACTCTGAGCGACAATGACACCTCCGTTTCCGCAGTGACCAAAATTCAGGTCAATGACATCAATGAACGTCCCTTTGCAAGTAACTTCCTTGATTCCATCGTGGAAAAGTCTCCCAACGGTACTAAGGTGGGTTCCTTGGTGGCAGGTGATCCTGATACAAAGAACAAGTCTTTCAGCACTTTGACTTACACCATTGTTGAATCTGGTATCCCCTTTGAAATGAGTGGTAAGGACATCTTGGTCAAGGATAGCACTGCCTTGAACTATGAAGATGTTACGGACCATCAGTATGTATTCCACGTAACGGTTAGCGATGGTAAACTTGACTCCACCGTCTCCGTGACTGTCAATCTGATCGACAAGAATGAAAAACCGGACATTATAACAAAGTGTGATGAAAGTGATCCTGAATGCAATTCTTGCGATGCTACAATCAAGGATTGCGATAAGCCCACCACACCTCCGGATTCCACCTGTAAGGAAAATTGCGGTTATAAGGATCCTGTTTCCGATAAGATTATCGTGAATGTGGCTGAAAATTCCAAGACCGGTATGGTCCTGTTCGAATACTTGATCGTTGACGAAGATGCCGGTGATATCGAAAAGGATATCGTATCCTTCGAGAATACCAATGGCTCAGGCGCCGATAGCCTCTTCAAGATTGAAAAGGTGAAGGATGGCGATACCTATAAGTTGGTCGTCACCGTGAAGGATGGCTCTAAGCTGGACTACGAAAAGGTTAAGGCAACTCATGAACTTGATCTGGTTGTGTCCGACCCGACTATCTTGACTCTTAGGGATACTGTTAAACGTACCATCAATGTTATCGACGTGAACGAAGCTCCTTCTGCGGAAGATTTCAAGGATTCTATTCCTGAAAATTCCCCCAAGGGCACTAAGGTTGGTACTTTGGTGGCCAGCGATCCCGATACAAAGAACACTGTCTTCGGTACTTTGACATACACCATTGTTGAATCCGGTGTTCCTTTCGAAATGAAGGGCAAGGACATCTTGGTCAAGGATAGCACTGCTCTGGACTATGAAACCGTTCCGGATCATAAGTTCGTCTTCCATGTGAAGGTGAGCGATATCGAATACGATACGACTGTTACTGTAACAATTTCACTGATTGACAAGAATGAAAAACCGGAAATCATTACAAAGTGTGATGAAAGTGATCCTGAGTGCAATTCCTGCGATGCTACGATCAAGGATTGCGATAAGCCCACCACACCTCCGGATTCCACCTGTACTGAAGATTGTGGCTATAAGGATCCCAAGTCCGATAAGATTTTCGTGAACGTGGCTGAAAATTCCAAGACTGGTATGGTCCTGTTTGAATATGTCATCAAGGACCAGGATGCCGGCGACATCGAAAAGGATTCCGTATACTTCGTCAATGTCCAAAACAAGAAGACTGGCGCCGATTCTCTCTTCAAGGTTGAAAAGGTGAAGGTGGGCGATACCTATAAGTTGGTCGTCTCTGTCAAGGATGGCACGAAACTGGACTACGAAAAGGTTGAGCCGGTTCATGAACTTGTTCTTACCGTATCTGATCCCAAGAAGTCCGACTTGAAGGATACCGTGATTCGTACCATCAACGTTATTGACGTGAACGAAGCTCCGGTTGCAGAAGACTTCAGCGAATCCATTTACGAAAATAGGCCTAAGGGTGCCAAGGTTGGTTCCTTGGTCGCTAGCGATCCTGATACGAAGAATACCGTATTTGGTACCTTGACTTATACCATTGTTGAATCTGGCGTACCTTTCGAAATGAAGGGCAAGGATATTTTGGTGAAGGATAGTGCCGCTCTGAATTATGAAACTGTACCTGATCATAAGTTCGTCTTCCATGTGAAGGTAAGCGATATTGAGTACGACACCACTGTTACCGTAACTATTACCTTGAAGGATTTGAACGAAGGTCCTAAGATTGTGACCGAGTGCGATCCTAGCGATCCCAAGTGCAAGGATCCGGGAACTTGCGATGCTGTGTTCAATGACTGCAGCAAGCCCACTACACCTCCGGATTCCAGCTGCACCGAAAATTGCGGTTATAAGAATCCTGTAAATGATAAGGTTGTTGTAAACGTTCGTGAAAATTCCAAGACCGGTCTTGTGGTCCTTGAATACATTATCGTGGATGAAGATGAAGGCAAGAATGGCATTGATGCCGATTCTGTATATTTCACCAACACCAACAAATCCGGTGCCGATTCTCTCTTCAAGATTGAAAAGGTGAAGGATGGCGATGTGTATAAGTTGGTGGTGACTGTCAAGGATAGTTCTAAACTTGATTATGAAAGCACCGAACATCTCCATGAGCTGACTCTTGTTGTTGTTGCTAAGAATGATCCGACCTTGGTTGATACGGTTATTCGTACCATCAACATTGTTGACGTAAATGAACCTCCCTTTATTAAGGACGGTAACTTCGAAATCAAGGAAAATCTGCCGAAGGGTACAACCGTAGGCCAGGTTGTATTTGGTGATGATAAGGACCTGAAGGGAGTCTCTAACCCGGCCTTCGTGAATAACGTGGTCACTGTCATCGGTGGTGATTCCGATAAGTTCAGTGTTAGCCAGGGTGGCATGATTTCCACCAAGACTGTCCTTGACTACGAAAATGACAAGCATGACTACATTCTGGTTGTTGAAGTCACTGACCGAAATGATCCTACGCTCTCTGCCGTGGATACTATTCGAATCAAGTTGATCGATGTTGTGGAACAATCCAATGTGGAAATCACAAAGGTGGTCACAAAGGATTCCACCTACAAGAATCCCGACACCGTCTATACCAATCAGTCTAATATCACGGCTCACTGGAGAGGTGGATATACTCTGCCGGATCAGAAGACTACCTGGACCGTTAATAACGACACTTCTACTACCTTGGTACCTGGCCGTAACGTGATCCGCGTTGAATATAAGGATCCCACAGCCAACACCTCCGTCGTGGATTCTGTTGTGATTTACTATAGCAACACTCTGCCTACGGTGACCATCAGTGCTAATGGCGATGCTGCAAATGCTCATAACATCTATACCATCGTCGAAACTCCGGATGTTTCTGATACTACGATTTACGTAAATCACGAATCCAACGATGTGGTTATTAAGATTCACGATCCCGCCAAGGAAATGCTGGGCGACAAAAAGTCTGCAGATACCGTTATCGTGATTTCTATGGAATTGGGTACGGCTAAGGTTGATTCCAAGACCTACACCAACCTGGACAAGGTTGTAAAGGAAACTGTGGCCCTGGATCTTGATGCTGCCGCCGATGCCAAGCGCAATGTCAAGGCCGATGGCAAAACCGATGTGTCTTACACCGAAAAGGTGGCTGGCATCCAGGTGACTATCAGCTACACTGAAGACAAGCATGGCGACGTGGTGAAGGTTCCTGTTGTTCAGGATAATGGCAAGGTGGAAAACATCGAAGTCATTAAGGTCAGCTATGTCACTAAGGACCAGAAGGGTAACGAAATCACGGTTTCTTACTATGCCGATGCTTACACTGGAGTGGCCCTCATGTCTGATGCTCAGGGCAACCTGATGACCAGCGGTGCCGCAAGTAAGCAGGAAGGTGCTTCTAGCAAGACTTCTACTGTGGGTATCTACAACGTATCTTACCTGCCTACTATGGAATCTAAGGATACCTTGCTTGTGTCTTACACAGTGGATCGTAAGGGTAACCTGATCAAGAATGCTAGTGGCGATATCGGTTACCATGTGTCTTACACTTATACCGATGCCTGCAACAACTCCATGACCAGTTCCGTATTCATTGTGCTGGATAAGGTTAAACCTGAAGTTGTGATTCTTTCTCCTGCAAACAGGGACATTATCTATTCTAACTTCACGGAAGTGATTTGGACCGTAGATGGTGTTAATCAGGATACGCTTACGACACAGGGATTGCAGCCTGGTGGTAATACCATCGTGCGCTTCTTCCGTGATAAGGCCGGAAATGAGGCTTCCGACACTGTATTCGTAATCATGAAGGACGGCAAGAATGTTGTGCTTTCTGTTGAAAATCCGGTGACCGAAGTTTCTAAGGAAAGGGTTGATAAGTACTACAGCAAGAATCCTCCCTCCGAGGGACAGACTTATGCTGTAACCGTGCAGAATCCCAAGACCGGTAAGGAAGTTGAAACCATTAAGGGTGGCAGCTTCGGTACCAAGAAGGGCAGCGGAAAGGAACCGTATCCGGGTCTTGATGAAGATGAAGGTCACCTCGGTCCCACCTTGGTCATGGAAGTCAAGCTCCCCGTTATCTCCGGTAAGGACGGCCTGGCAACCTTGGACGACATCTTGAGCAAGGATGGTCTGTATGTTCTTAAGGAAGGTATTGACGCCGCTTCTGGTGATATCAAGGGCGTTGATCCTCTGACTGGAGAGGTTCCGGATGACGGCAAGATTCTTATCGCCGACTACGTCAGGGAACATTGCGTTGATGAAGTCCAGAACAGCTACAAGCCTGGCGATGACCTGAGCAAGCTGAACCTGTATGACACCAAGGTGAACATCAAGCTCTGGATCTACACCACGATCGGCGGCTTTGTGGATTACTACACCTTCAGCCAGGATATGAACAACCCCGACTATACCGATGAAACTGGTATGTCGAAGCTGTTCTTTGAACTGAAGCCGGATATCAATGGTAATGTTCGTGCTGAAGATGGACGTCTGATTGCTACGGGCGCCTACCTCTACAAGGTTGAAGCTTCTGTCCGCGCCAAGGCTCGCTGCGACATTCCTTCTCTGACCAGTTCCAACGGTCGTAAGAAGAATGACGTGGTCAAGAACGATGATGACCTGCTGAAGAGCTTCGGTTACAAGCGCCCGACAGAGAAGTAACTCTAACTTTTTAAAAGCGAAGACGCCCGGACATAATCCGGGCGTTTTTGCTATTTCGTGCAAAACTTTTGCTAAAATTGTGAAAAAACAGAAAAGGGTTTAATATGGGTATTGAAGAACGTTCTACACTTGTCTATTCTACCGGAGTCGGCCGCATTAAGGAAGAAAAGCCTAAGGCTGAACGCCCTAAGGGCGATGGAGTCGTCCGTATCATGTTAAAACGTCTGGGTGGCGGCAAGATGGCTAGCGTGGTCACCGGCGTGCCCATGGACGAGGATGAACTGAAGGAACTGGGACGCCAGTTGAAGCAGAAATGCGGTGTTGGCGGTTCTGTGAAGGACTTTGCCATCGAAATTCAGGGTGATAAACGCAATATTTTGAAGGCTGAGCTGGAAAAACGCGGTTTTACCGTGAAATTAGCTGGCGGTTAGCTTGATTTGTATCACCTATTGTAAAGAATACTTGACGTTTCCCCTCAAAAAAGCATATTTTTAACATAAAAAGTGTACGAGGCGGTGCCAAAGTACGTTCTTTAAAAGTTGAGGGATTATGTTCGGTAAAATCCTTAATTCTCGAGTAAAGTTTGATTTTAGACTGGCTGTCGCTGTGGCCTTGCTTCCGGCGATGGCATTTTCTGCTCCTGCCGTGGGTAAGGTTCGTTCTGCCTTGGGTACTGTGGACCGTATCAAGATTAAGCAGAGTGAATGGTCCGCCCTTCGCGTGGGGGCCAGCGTCTATCAGTCTGACCGCGTTCGTACTGGCGTGGAATCCGAAGTGATTTTTGGCCTTCCTGATGGAAGCTCCATTACTATTGCCGAAAATGCTGAAGTCGAAATGACTAACCTTCTTGAACCAAATAACGAAGGTGGCTTTGAAACCCGCCTCGATATTAAGAAGGGGCACCTTAACTTTGCTGTTCCCAAACTGCTGAAGGACAAGTCCAAGTTCATCTTCAAGACCGGAACTGCAACGGCATCTATCCGTGGTACTGAAGGTTATATTGGCGGCGAAGGCGTTTTCTTTGCTGGTCTGAAGACCGGTAAGCTGGAAATTTCTCCCAACGGTAGCGAACAGAGCGTGGCCATCGTTGCTGGCGAAACGACTTTCGGAACCGACTCCCTGGTGGTCTTGAAGTTGGCTTCTTCCGGTGAAGCTCGCTTTGCCAAGAAAATCGAGAAACTTCTGGCCGACAAGTCCAAGAATGTTGCCGACTTGATTCCCGAAATTCAGAAGGCTGACTCGACCTATCAGGAAGAACTGAAGGAAGAAGCTCGTAAGGCTGCCCAGTCCCTTCCCGAAAACGGTTTCTCTGTTTCTACGAATTCTCCGGTGGATGTCTGTGACCAGGGCCTGATGGTAGAAGGCTTCTACCGTACCAAGGACGAAGCGGCTACCCTTATTCTCAAGGTTGGCAATTCCTATCAGTCTGCAAACCTGATCCGTGTTGCCGATGGCGTATCTCATTCCTTTGCCCAGAAGGTTGTCCTGACCGATGCAAATGGTCTGTGGAATGTCAATAAGGCTACTCTAACCTTTATGAGTGCCGGTTCTGTTACTTCCAAGACAATCGATATCAATGTCAACAAGGCCTGTTCCGAGGTTAACACCAAGGCTCCCGTGGTGACTATTTCTGCCTACGATTCTCTGCGCTGCTCTGCAACTGCCTCGGTGAGCGAAATGCAGAATGATGCAGGCGATGTTTCTGTGGAAATGGAAGGATCTCCTATTTCTGGATTGTCCATTACCAAGAATGCTCAGCATCGTGTCAAGCTGATTCCTGGCAATCATGAATACTTTGTAAGAGTCAAGGATCAGGCCGGTAACGTTTCTACGATTTCCAAGTTTATGGGATGCTATCCCAAGAAGCGTTTCAGCGTAGATGTTATCGGTGGTAATCGACAGCTTCTGAATCCTCCGCCTCCTCCGCCGGGAATGGATAATCGTATCACCCAGACATTACAGTTTAGAATAAAGATGTCTGAAAATAATCCGACTTATCTGTATAAGGTTGTTGTAAAACAGAATGGAAAAACTATATTACAAGAAACCCAATCCCAGATCCAAGGCTTGGATTATCAGATTCCTGTGGAATTGAATCGTGAATCCGTCAACAAGTTCGATATTGAAGTCATTCACAAGAGCGGATATAGGGTAAAGGCTAAGAAGGTTTACGAGGTCCGTTAATGAATTTTAGAGTTCATGCTCTAATGACGATTTTTGCAGCAGCACTCCACGTGAGTGCTTTTGCTGTTGAAACGGAATTGGGGGGCGTTTTTTCGGGTTTCATAAAGAAGGAAGGTTCTCCTTACCTTGTTAAGGAGACGTTGATTGTTCCTGATGGCAAGTCCGTTTTGGTGGAACCTGGTGTTGTCGTGAAATTTGCTGAAGGGGCTGGCCTGGATATCCGGGGTGGTTCCTTGGCAGTCGTGGGCGACTTGAACAAGCCTGTAATTTTTACGTCTGAAGATGAATCGGGTACCTGGAACGGTATTTCCATTACGGGTGTCAAGAAATCTGAAGCGCAGTACCTGCAGGTGGTGAATGCTGAATTTGGCTTTGCTGTAGAAAGCGGTGTGCTGGAACTTCGTGACGTCACCATCGACAATCCGCAGCAGGCGGGTGTCTACGTGCGAAATGGCTCTGTGGAAATGCAGTGGAGCAAGATCCGTAATGGCGTCAATATTGGTGTCTGGGCAACTCAAAGTGCCGAGGTGACTCTTGATGGTTCTACCTTAGAGAATAACCGAGTGGCCTTGGTTTCTGCAGAAGGTTCTTCTGTGATGTTGCAGCGTTCCAAGTTGCTGAACAATAAGATTGCCGTTCTCGACTTTGGACACAACGACCTTAAACAGCGGAATTCCCTGATTCAAGGCTGCAAGATCGGATATTTGTCTAAGGATTTGCCGTCTGCAGACATTAAGCGTTCCTTGAATGACAACGAAACTGCTGTCGCCCAGAATGTGGATGGCGTTGCGGAAAATTTGGGTGATGAACCTCGCAATCCCTATGCTGACGGAACAAAATCGTATAACATGTTTAGCGGAATCGGAGAAGTGGATCCTTGGAAGGTTTCTGGAAACCTGGCTCTCGATGTTGGTTACCATAAGGTGTTGATGCGCCATAATCCTACAGGTGTAGACTACCTTGCTGGTCGTGATACGGTAAAGCCTGGTGACTATTATAAGAACTATTTCCAGGTTCCGGGCTTGTTTGCCAACTGGAATGCCAGCATGGTGATGGAATCTCCTTCGGGCCAGACCATCGAATTTAATGCAGACATTTCTAATGATTCCTGGGATAAGTTTAAGGTATATACTCTGCAGATGGTTTATACCGACCAGATGAATTCCTTTACTTTGGGTGATTTTTCTCTGAGTGCCGGAGACACGTACCTGGCAGGCATTAATGCCTTTGGCGCCATGTATCAGCTGAATCTCTTTAAGAACGCCGCAGGAGAACCTCTGTTTGTGGGTACTGCCTTTGCTGGTGAAGCTCAGGCTCCCAAGATTGTTGGCGAACGCAATTATGACTTGTACAACGAATATATTGAAGACGGCGAAGCCGAAGCTCAGAACATCGTGGTGGGTGGTCGCGTTCGCTGGAATATGCACCGTCGCTTCAATGGAACCTTGGGCTTTATTGGTAGCAAGGATTACCTGGAAGATCCGTTCTTTAGGGATGGTCAGCCTGGTGATGTAAATACCGTGGACCCGCTGGTAACGTCCCGTAATTTCTTCGCCGATGGTAACTGGCTGTTCTTCCCTGGTGATATCAAGTTAAATGGCCAGATTGCTGTTGGTGCCGCAGATACGGCAAACGCGGCGAAGATTCGTGCGATTAACCAGGTGTTCCTGGGCGCCGGTCTGGATGCCTCTAACTTGGGCTTGCTCAATAAGCTGATGAAGAATCCCCAAGAGGTGAATGGCCTGTCTCGCGACCAGTTGGCATCTATTTTTGGCGAAAGCAGCATGCTTACTCCTTCCGAGATGCGTGAAGAATTGCGCAAACTTCTTGACAAGGCTTCTAGAGTCGCAAAGAATACTGTGGTTCAGGATCTTGACCCTACCAGCGGAGAATTGTGGGATCACAACCATGTGGCCTTGGCTGGATCATATGAATGGTCTAACGAGAATACGTTTATTGAAGGCTTCATGCGTTATGTGGGCAAGGAATACTACAGCGCCGGTTCTCCGGACTTGCAGCAGAATTCCCGAATGGTCGGTGGTAATTTGCGACAGAAAATCTTTGACTTCTGGCGATTCTCCTTTGGCTACGTCATGAATGTTGAAAATGCTGCCGGCGAAGGCTCCAGCTATAACATCATGGGCATGGGCGAAGGTACCAAGTGGGGTATGTTCTCTGGTGCAGAAAAGGATTGGCTGGAGGAACATGAACAGGACGAAAATAGAACGCTCTACACTCATGACGCCTATGTAGGAAACCAGTTTAGGCTGAACAAGAATATTGACCTTTCTCTTCGCTATGCCGTGAACTATAGGACTCGCAGTACCGCCCAGAGACTGTACGCCAACTACAGTGTCAATTCCGGTATTTATAACGATGACTGGTTTAAGGCAAGGGATGGCCGTCCTACAGTGGATGTGATTAACGGAAATGACACTTTGAAGATTGACTCTGCCCACTGGGCCCATTACTATGGCTTGTCTAAGTACGAATATCTGGCTACGCAGTTTGATGAAAAGATCTTAAGACATCATGCCCAGATCGGTTTGACATTTAAGTTGCCGATGAACGTTTTGAAGGTTGGCGCCTCCCTTATGGTTCGCAAGGATTATTCGGAATTTGTTCAGGATAAGTTGCTGAACGGTCTGGACTTGTCTGATGAATCTTTCGGTATTCTCGGATATCAATTCCATGGCAGTGAATTCTTTGAACAGCGCTATCCTATTTCTCTGGCAACGACTGTTGGCGGATTCAAGAATGTGCTGTCTGTGACTCCCCGTTACAAGATTTTCAATCGCAACAACATGACTGAATTTGAATGGATCCTGGATGAAAATATGACGTTCCCCATGGCAAACCAGTTCCTGGAACTGACCTTGAATGGTGGCGTTCGTCAGAATTTCCTGGACTACGAAGTCAGAAAGCAGAAAATGGATGAAATGGAATTGGATCTGAATGGTTCTGTAGCTCTGCGCGTAAATCATTCCGATAAACTTTATACGGTTTGGACTCTTGGTACGGTCATGAATTACAGACCCGACAATCTGGCTGACGAATATAAGGACCTTTATATTATTGCATCCCTGAATTACTCATTCTAGTTATGTTGCATATCGGTTGTCATCTTTCTTCTTCGAGCGGTTTCCTTGCAATGGGGCAGACCGCTCTTTCTATTGGTGCAGATACATTCCAGTTTTTTACCAGGAATCCTCGTGGCGGTGCGGCCAAGCCTTTTGACAAGGCGGATGCTTTAAAACTGGTTGAATTGCTGGAAGCGAATCAGTTTGCCCCCATTTTGGCCCATGCTCCCTATACGTTGAACGCCTGTGCTGCAGATGAAGGCTTGCGTCAGTACGCAGAAGATGTAATGGCCGATGATATTTTCCGTATGGATCATTTTCCTGGAGCGATGTACAACTTCCATCCCGGAAGTCATGTGAAGCAGGGGGCTGAAGTCGGTATCGAATTTATTTCGGCTATGCTGAACCGTCTGCTGAAACCGTCCCAGAAGACGACTGTCCTGCTGGAGACCATGGCTGGAAAGGGCTCTGAAGTGGGTCGAACCTTTGAGGAATTGAAGGCTATTCTCGATAGGGTAGAACTTTCTAGCAAGATGGGTGTCTGCATGGATACCTGCCATGTCTTTGATGGTGGTTACGATATTGTGGATCATCTGGACGATGTGCTGGAGCTGTTTGACAGGGTGATTGGTCTGGACAAGCTGAAGGCGATACATCTGAACGATAGCAAGAATCCCATGGGTAGCCATAAGGATCGTCACGAGGTTATTGGTGGCGGTTTTATTGGCTTGGAAGCTTTAACCCGTGTGGTAAATCATCCTTCCTTAAAAAATTTGCCGTTCTATCTTGAAACCCCCAATGAATTGCCAGGCTACGCAGCCGAAATCGCCTTGATGCGGAGTCGGTTCCAAGAGTAAACGTTATTTTCAAATAAAGGAGTCCATTTGTCGGGCTCCTTTAATATATTCTTAGGGTATGGACGCCCAAGAACAGTTAAACATGCCGATTCGATATAACCATATAGGTTATTTGCCTAATGGTCCCAAGGTTTTCTTTTTGAATCCCCGCTGCCTAGATGTGGAGGAGTCTCAATGGCCGATGCTGTATTACCGTATTGTCGGTGCGTCGGGTTTCGCTGATTACAAGGGCTGTTTTGAAAAGGGCTCTTTCAAAAATGACGGCGTCTGCGGTTATACGGGGGAATCCCTCTGGAGCGGAACTTTTTCCAATGTTCACGAAACGGGCTCCTATCGTATTCTGATCTTCTTGGGTAGAAATTCCGGTAATGACCGTCTGCTTTTTGAGTCGCCTGCATTTGAAATTTCTGATGACTGGGTTCTTAGACAGCTGAAGGCCAACATCAAATCTTTTTATTTCCAGCGTAGCGGTGTTGAGCTGACCCGTGAATTTGCAGGACCGTGGGCAAGGCCTGCAGCCCATTTTGACGACTGCATCAAGTTTCATGCCTCCATGAACCGCGAAGGCGTGTGGAATGCCCATGGTGGCTGGTATGATGCCGGTGATTATGGCAAGTACATTGTGAATGGTGGCGTTTCTGTAGGAACCCTTTTGCTTGCCTGCGAACTGTGTGATGAACGTTTGCGCCAAAAGAAGGCTAAGGGAACTCTTGCCGAAGATGTGATCAACGAAGGTGGAACCTTCAATTTGCCTTTTAGTCTGAAAGATGAAATTCGTTTTGAACTGGATTTCTTCTTGAAAATGCAGGATGAAGATGGGGGCGTTTTTTTCAAGGTGACTCCCGAACGTTGGGATGGCTTTGTGACTCCGACGGTTTCTGATTCCACGCGGAAGCGTTTGATTCTTGGTAAGTCAACTACATCGACCTTGAATTTTGCTGGGTGTATGGCTGCGGCCAGCCGCGTCTATCGTGGTTCCGACCGAGCTTTTTCCAATCGGTGTCTGGGGGCTTCTATTCGGGCCTATCAGTGGGCTTGCAGGAATCCTGAGGCGGATTGGCCTCATAATACAGAAGGCAGTGGCGGCTATGGAGACTCCTGTTATACGGATGAGTTTTTCTGGGTCCGCAGCATGCTTTATCGTGAGTTGCAAGGCGTGAAGAGTTTCCCGAAAAAGTCCATGGATAGTTTGCGTTCAATCCTCTTGAAGGATATGGATAAGAACAGGATCAAGCTGGGACTGGACTGGCGCGATACCCAGAATTTTGGGTGGATTGCTCTGGCCTTGCAGGACTTTGACGTGGAACTTCGAGATCGAGCCCGTAAGACTCTAGAGGGTGTCGCCGCCGAGATAATTCGCTTACAGCAGGCGGATCCTTATGGATTGTCGATACGGAGTTTTATCTGGGGTAGCAATGGTGAAATTTCTAACCATGCGCTAACCTTGATGGTTGTAAACACCTGGCGGAAAACCGTAGAGGGGCAATCCTTGATTAAGTGGAGCCAGGAACAGTTGAATTTTGTCTATGGACGTAATCCGTTGAATGTTAGCTTTGTGACGGGTTCTGCCTGGAGTTCGCCTAAACGCCCTCATCATCGTTTGAGCCATTCAGACAAGGTGGTGGACCCTATTCCGGGGTTGCTTGTGGGGGGAATCAATGCGGATCGTCAGGACTTGCATCGTTTTCCGACATATCCTAATGAATTGCCCGGATACTCTTACACCGATGAACAGTGTTCCTTTGCCAGTAATGAAACAGCCATCAACTGGAACGCTCCGTTGACGGCTGTATTGGCTTTACTCGTTGCTTATAACTGAGTCTGTTGTTTCTTTAGCAGGCTCGGGAATGGTATCCACGGCCTTGCTTTTTTCTGAAACCTTTGGAATCAAGGACTGCAAATCTACAACAGGATTTTTCTGTTCTTCAAATTCCTTGAGGGACTGAATCCTTTTGTAGAAGGCGGAATCATTGGGTGTTAGAATTCCTGCCGGCCAGAGTTCAAATGTGGCCATAGCCAAGGCTGCCCATTCTCTAATCCAGGTCTTGCGGGATTCGCGATTGGTGTACCAGGAATCGGCGTTGTACTGATAATGGTGGATGTCTACGGTCTTGTATACAGGTTTTTCTCCAGAAAGGGTCGAGAATATTTTCTTGACTCGGTGGGAGGCGGCTGCGGAAGTCAGCAGCAAGACCGTGTCGGCATTGTGTTTCTTTAGCCAGGGGATAATGGTGAAGGCTTCGCCGATGGTGGAGGCATCGTCGTGAGGGGCGAGGAAGACCGCGTTGCTGTCGAAACTTCCTAATCTCATAAATTCTTCGACGTAGAATTCCGCGTTGCTGCGGTTGCGTAGGCAACGTCTGCCTAAAATCAAGACGGAGTCGGCCTGGCCGTTAGCGACAAGGTCTGCTGCGTAGTCAATACGTTCCAGGTCTGCTGATTGTCCGTCGAGAACGGCAACCCAGGTAACGTGGTTTATTTCGTCATCGTCAACCAGCCAATGGCCACTTTCTGTGATGACCAGATAGAAAAGGATGATGACAATGACTGCTGCCGCTGCGATGAGGCTTGCAATAATGCGGCGTGCGCGGATCTGCTTTTTGCTGAGAGACTTTGCCAATTGAAACTCCTAATATTTAGGAACCTGTCTTGTAGAGTACAGCATCCTCTCCATCGGAATAGTACTTCTTGCGGGTGCCATAAATTTTGAAACCGTTCTTCTCGTAGAATCGTCTTGCCTTTTCGTTACCGACTCGGACTTCCAGAAAGCAACAGTCTCCTTCCGCGAAATTTAGCTGGCTGAATCCCGCGTCCAGAAGTTGCTGACCGATTCCCTTTTGCTGTTGATGGCCTTGGGTGGCGATACTTAACAATTCGGAGTCGGGGCCTAGGATATGGAAAATTGCGTAGCCGAGAATAGCTGGTTGCGGTTCGTTGTCGGATTCGTACACCAGACAGCTGGCGTAATTTGCGCGGATCTCGCTGGCGAACTGTTTTTCGTTCCATTCCTGAAACTGCAGTTCTTCCTGTATGGCAAGAACTGCTGGAATGTCTGCAATTTCCATTTTGCGGATTGACATCGATTCTCGGGTAAAACTCTATTTGAGTTTTTCGAAGTAAGATGGCTGGATGTAGTTGGCTTCCTGAATCAGACTGGGCGGAACCTTGGTAAATAGGGACGTCCACATGTTCAGAGGCTTGCCGGTGTCAAGAACGGTGGCTGCCGCGATTTCTGCAAACAGTGCGCTCAAGGTTTCATCGGCGGAGGCCGCTTCATCCACAACGACGGTCTTTACGGGATGTGCCTTAAGGCGTTCTACTACTTCGGTGGTCTCGATAAAGCATTCTTCGGCCTTGCCATCAACTGTCTGACGTAAGTACCAGTAACCAGGGCGCGCACGGATTACCACGGCGACTTCGGCTGAATTGTCGTTACCGCCAAAGCATTCCAGAGCCTGCAAGGTACTGACTCCACAAAGTTCACGTTTGCCGCTAAAGCAAAGTCCCTGACAGAAAGCGACTCCCGTACGGAGACCGCTAAAGGATCCCGGTCCCACAGTGACTAGCACTCGCTTGATGTCGTCTAGCTTTGCGCCTACGCGGGCAAGCAGATCGTCTAGAATAGCGGATGCGGTTTCGCCACGGGCAGAAGCATCTACAGTCTCCTGGTACAATCCAGACGTGCTGTCGGATAATCCCATGGAAATCCCCTTACGGGAAGTATCTACAAAAAGATCAAGTTTCATTTGCTCTCATTTACAAAGTATGAATTATGAAGTACGAGACTAAATAATCGCGGCCTTGCCGCCTTACTTGATCTAATAATTCATAATTCGTAAGGCTAGTGTAAAGCGGAAAGGATAAAGCGTAAAGAAGAATCTATATCCTTTAACCTTTAACCTTTATTTATCCTCTTACCTCTTAATGTACAGGCTCTTTTCGATAATCATGTCGATGAGCTGGCTGTAGGTAATACCGTTGCAGGCGGCCTGCTGGGGCAAGAGGCTTGTGGGGGTCATGCCGGGCAGGGTGTTGGTTTCGATAGCGAACAGTTCACCGTCCTTGGTAATGCGGACGTCGGTACGGCTATAGCCGGCACCACCCAGAGCGTAGTGAGCGTTCTTCACCAGTTCCTGGATGCGTGCGGTCAGTTCCGGAGCAAATTCAGCCGGGGTCACTTCCTTACATTCGCCGTTGTACTTGGCTTCGTAGTCGAAGTATTCGCGGGTGGTCATGCGCATTTCGGTAGGCGGCAGGGGCTTTTCACCTTCGATGTAGCCGCAGCTAGCTTCGCCACCGGCAATGAACTTTTCGCAGAGGAGGCGGTTGGAATCCTTGAACAGGTCCTGGGCAATCTTGCCGGCTTCGTCAAGATCCTTGGCGATGCCGATACCGATGGAGGAGCCGCCCAGCGGGTCCTTGATGACCAGGGGGAAGCCCAGTTCGTCAGCAACACTTACCAGGGTGTCGCCAGTAAAGTCGTGCTTGAATATCACGCGGTAGGGCGGAGTGGGAATGCCGTTGGCGCGATAGATTTCCTTGGACTTGATCTTATCCATGGCCAGAGCGGAAGCCAAAAGACCGCAACCGGTGTAGGGGATACCCCAGTTTTCAAGAAGAGCCTGCACATGGCCGTCTTCGCCCCACTTGCCGTGGAGTGCCAGGAAGGCGATGTCGGCGTCGGGAAGTTCAGAAAGGGCGGGGTTCTTCTTGGTGTTGGCGGCAGTGCCTTCCAGACCGCGGAAGTAGTTCACGGAGAAGTTGTCCTTCTGGTACGGGGAAAGTTCGCGGGAAGACCAGTGCCAGGTACCATCCTTGTCGATAAGGACCGGGTGGATGTTGTATTTGTCGGGATTCATGGCGCGGACCACACCGGTACCGCTAACTACAGAAACATCATGTTCGGTGGACGGACCACCCATCAAAACGAGAACGCGCATACGTGCCATATAAAACCTCTTGAAAATCTTACCTTGACAATGTAGTAAATATACAGTGGTTAGTGATTAGTGGTTAGTGATTAGTGGTTAGTGGTTAGTGGTTAGTGACCTGCATCCCGAAGCCCAAACCTCTAGGAGCGAAGCTCCGACCTCATACCTCAAGCGAAGCGTTCCTCAAATGTCCCAATGTGTTTACGGGGGAAAACTTTTTTGCGTCCAGTTTTTTTTGTTTCTGGGTTTTGCTATGTATATTTCTAAAAAAAGAGGTAAAATATGAAGGTCTTTGTTACCGGTGGAACTGGTTTTATTGGTCACTATGTAGTCCGTGCCTTGCTTGCCAAGGGGCATGAAGTGGTTATCGCCACGCGTCATCCTAATAAGGTTCCTTCTTTACAGAAAATTCCCCAGGTTAGCTTTGTTGAATGTGCTTTAACCGACTTTGAAAAGATGGCTCAGGGCTTGGTGGGCTGCGATGCCTGTATCCATGTGGCTCTGGGGTGGGGAGAGACTCCCTCTACCATGCTGATGAACGATACCCGTGCGACCGTTAATTTGTTGGAAAGTGCGGCGGCAGCGGGGTGCAAGAAGTTTATTTATACCAGCAGTACCGCAGCCATGGGACGTATACGTCCTGTAATGCGGGAAGTAACCTGCAATCTGCCCATGGATCTCTATGGGGCTACCAAGGCCGCAGGCGAAGCTTTTGTGCTGGGATTTTCCCATGGTTACGGGGATCAGTTCCCCAAGGTGGAAATGGCTCGCAATATTATCCGCCCGGGGTATACTTTCGGTAATCCCGCTTACCCTGATGGTTGCTGCCAGCCGGACCGTCGCTTCTTCGATATCGTAAAGGCCGTCAAGGAAAACCGCGACATCAATATTATCAAGAATGATGGTACCCAGTTTATTTTTGCTGGTCATCAGGCTGAACTTTATGTGAATCTTCTGGAATCCGACTTGAATGAGGAAATCTTCCTCGGTATGTCTGAATGCTGGGTGAGCTGGAAGGAAATTGCCCAGATGGCTCTTTCTTTGAAGCCGGATTCCACTTCTAAAATTGTGGAGAAGGATTTGGGTTGGGGCGATGATCCGATTCTGTTCGATGTCAGCAAGATTAAGGATCGTTTTGGCCTAGCTTTTGATCCCCATGAACAGCTGATGGAACATGTGAAGTGGACCTTTGACCAGGTCTAGTAAAAAAAGGCTTTCCATTGGAAAGCCTTTTTAGCGTAAAGCGTTAATTAGCGTAAAGCGGAAAGGTTAAAGCGTAAAGGAATATCTTTAATCTTTCTCCTTTCACCTATATCCTAGTTAGCCGCAGCGATTCTTGCTGGCGTCAATACCGATATAGTCGGGATAGTCGTTGTTGAAGCAGGCGGCGCAGTAATTTTCGCCTTCACCGGTACATTCCTTCATGCCTTCTACGCTGAGGTAGCCAAGGCTTTCTACGCCCAGCATCTTTGCGATTTCGTCGGGAGTCATGGAACTGGCTGCAAGTTCGCCCTGGCTGGGGAAGTCCATGCCGAAGAAACAGGGGTGTGCTACCGGAGGTGATGCAATACGGATGTGGACTTCAAGGGCGCCTGCATCGCGGAGCATCTTGGAAAGGATCTTCAGAGTGGTTCCGCGGACGATGGAGTCTTCCACCACGCAGACGCGCTTGTTCTTGAGAACGCCTTCGATGGGGTTGAACTTCAGTTTTACCTTCTGTTCGCGGACGTTCTGGGTGGGGTCGATGAAGGTGCGGCCAACGTAATGGTTACGGAGCAAGCCAATTTCAAAGCGGATGCCGCTGGCCTGTGCGTAGCCCAGGGCTGCGGTAGTGGCACTATCCGGAACGGAAATGACGATGTCTGCGTCTACGGGACATTCCTTGGCCAGCTGCTTGCCCATCTTGCGGCGGACCTTGTCGCAGGACTGCTCGAAGATCTTGGAGTCCGGACGGCTGAAGTAGATGTACTCGAAAATACAGTGGGCCAGACGGTCCTTCTGGGTGAAACGTTCGGAATGGAGGCCGTTATTGGTAATGGTCAGGAATTCGCCGGGCTGGATATCGCGAACGTAGTTGGCTCCCAGCAAATCGAAAGCGCAGGTTTCGGAGGCCACGCACCAGGACTTGCCCATACGTGCGATGGAGAGCGGGCGGAAACCGAAGCCGTCGCGGGCCACGTACATGGTGTCCTTGCTGATGAATATCAGACAAAAACAGCCGGTGAATTTGGTAATAGCTTTCTTGATTGCTTGTCCCAAGTCATCGGCTTCTGTGCGTGCGATTTCATGAAGAAGAATTTCTGAGTCTGAGGTGGTCTGGAAGATGTGACCTTCGTTTTCCATTTCCTGACGCAGTTCGGTGGCGTTGGTGATGTTACCGTTGTGAACTACTGCCAGCTGGCCCCACTTGCAGCTCACCAAAATGGGCTGGGCGTTTGCCAGGGTGCTTGCGCCAGTGGTGCTGTAACGAACGTGGCCGATGCAGGTGTTACCCGGGCATTCGTCTACGTTGTGTTCTTGCAGGAGGGTGGAAACCAGACCCATGGACTTACGGACGCGAATCTTGTCGCCGTCGGTCACTGCAAAGCCTGCGGATTCCTGACCGCGGTGCTGCAGAGCGTACAGACCCATGGTAACATTGCGGACTACGTTCTCGCCATTGAAAATGCCGATGACGCCGCATTCTTCATGAATTTCTTCGAGCATAACGCCTCTTTGGAAATGAAATTCCCTCTGCCTCAGGGGCCGTAGCTCACCGCATTTGGTGCAAGCAAGGGAATCAAGCGGCAAAAAAGTTAAACTCTGCCGAAAAGGACGTTAAGGGTCTTTTTTTGTTATTTTTTGACGAATTTTGCCTAAAAAAGCGGTTTTCTTTACAGACTGTGTAAAAACGAACCTTTTTTCAAGTTTGCTTTTACATTTTCTGTCACCCATATTTTGGGCTTTCGGTCTATATTGCCGTGCTGATCACCAGGGCGATTAGGCCAACAAACATGGATATCTTGACTAGTTTCTGGGATTTGCGGTAGTTCTGTTTTTGTGTCTGGATAAGAATTGTCGCAAATGTGGGGGTCAGGGTCGCCAGGGTTAGAATCAGAAAAATGGTGGAATAATATCCTTGGATCGTGGGAAGGGGGAGGAGCATCCAGGTAAAGACAAGGATGGCGCCTGCAAGGCGTCGGGCTGTAGGGGCGCCTGCGGCAATGGGGAAGGTGATGATGCCTGCCATCAGGTCGCCAGATTCGTCTTCAAGGTCCTTGTAGATTTCGCGGACAGTGGTCAGCAGGAATGCGAACATCATGGCGGGGTACAGAAATCCGAATTTCGCACTCAGGCTCATGGGTTCAATGTCGGTTTCTCTGGGGATAATCGGGTAGATGAGAGTGAGGATTAGCGGGGTCGTGCATAGGAATGCTACGGTCATGTTCTTCAGCAGGGGAATGTGCTTGAGCTTTTTATTATAGGCAATAAGCAGGAGGGCTAGAGCCACAAAGAACGTACCCGAAATCAGGGAGTCGGCGAATCCACAGACGATTGTTAGGACAATCATGGTAATCCAGGAGGCATTGGCGGCTTTCAATGAAATTTTCCCGCTAGGTAAGGGGCGTTCAGGACGGTTCAGCTTATCGCTTTCAAAATCAAGGACATCGTTCTGGATGTTTCCAAAACCGATGGCTAGGGCAAAGCCTAGAGCTTGCAGAACAAGACTGTATGCTGGAACATCGCTGGCACCAAAATCGAGAACACCCTGCAGAAAATATCCGATAAACAAGGTCACAACGGCGATGACGATATTCACGGGACGTGTCATTTTGATTAAGGTCATGAGCATATTTGAAAGATAGAAAGATGAAAAAATGAAAATTTTCATTTATGGTCTAAAAAATGACTATTTGGTATATTATTATCGCCTTTATCCTAAGGAGGTAGAATATGGAAATGGCATTTTATCGTTGCAACGAAAGTGGCAATATTATCATCGACGTGAAAAGGAACGAGGTCCCCTCGGAATGTTTCCTGAACATGGAAAAACTTGTTCCAAATACAGTTGATGCGGCCAAGGAAAAGCATGTTCCTGTTGTGGTTCTTACTGAAAACGCAGCAAAGGTTTCCGTAGGTTCTGTTGCACACCCCATGGCCGCTGGACATTATATTCAGTGGATTCTTCTGGAACTGAAGAATGGGTATCAAATTAGATACTTGAATCCGGGAGATGCTCCGGCCTGTGTATTCCCCATACAAAAGGGAGACGAGGTTATTGCTGTGTATGAATATTGCAACCTCCATGGCCTTTGGAAAACATCCGTCTAGTGAGTGAATTGTTAAACTTTAATTTGTTGGAGCCGCACCTAGGAAGTGCGACTCTTTTTTTGCAAGAAATACTTTTATATATTTGTTTCTTGTATGGCATTTTTCACGAAAAGCAAAATAGAAGACCTGAGAAGAGAGGCTGATCAGCTTTCGATTTGTATCGAACATTTTTTGTATGCTTCGGAAATCGTCCCCGAATGGGATTATAAGACTCGAGGCTTCTACGACAACTGTATCGAAAAATGTAATGGACGTCTTAAGGCCATCCACTTCATTATGGAATCCATTCGCAGGGGCCGCCCTGTGACGGAAGCGGAATTGGATGAAGCCCGCGAACGGGAAGATTCCGATGCGGGCCTGGCGGCCAAGAAACGTGTGGAAGAAAAGAAGAACTTGAAGAACGGAGTGGCCGATGAGAAATGACCTGGGTCGAAATGTCGACTTTGATCAGGATTTCGATGCTGAAGAAGAACTGCCTCTCCGTTCTGTGCGTCCGACTCGCCGCGACCATCGCAGCCGTCGTATTGACGTGATGAAGGAACTGGAAAGTGGTGTTGTAGATGAACGCCCCATTAAGGAACGCTACAGCCGCGAGTTCAAGAAAGCGAAAATCAAGAAGGTGAAAAATCCCATCGAGAATATCGGTGAGGAAAATTGCGTAGAGGGCTTGGTTCTTGAAGTCCACCGCCGCACCTGCGAAGTGCGATTAGAGACGAAAAACGAGAAATTTGAGACGAAAGACGAAAGTAGCTCAGAATCCCTTTCTCCTTTAAACTCTCCGCTTTCCGCTAATATAGTAACGGCCATGTACCGAGCCACTACATCCAAGACTTTGGGCGAATTCCCTGCTGTGGGTGACCGCGTGCTTCTTGGGCAGGTAAATGACGCCGAAGATGAAGGCGATGGTGTCGGTTCCCAGAAGTATTGTGTGGTACGTGTCTTGCCCCGCAAGAGCGAACTGAAGCGCCCCGGTCCCCGTGATAGCTTTTACAAACAGCAGACCTTGGCTGCCAACATTGATCAGGTGGTCATTGTAGCCAGCGTAACCCAGCCGGAATTCAACTATGGTTTTATGGACCGCTTCCTGCTGGCAGCAAATTTGAATGACCTGCCTTTTGTGCTGGTTTTGACGAAGATGGACCTGCTTCCCAATGGCGAGGCCGACCTTTCTGATGATATCCGCGACTTTATGTCTATTGCCGACAAGGTGATTCCCGTAAGCGTAAGGAGCGGTGAAGGTCTTGAGGTCCTTCGTGCGGAACTGGATGGAAAGTCTTCTGTTTTCAGTGGTCAGAGCGGGGTAGGTAAGTCCACCTTGATCAACGCCTTGGTTCCTGAAGCTGAACTTCAGACTGGTGCCGTCCGTGAACGTGATGGCAAGGGCCGCCATACTACAACGTCTTCTAGTCTGTTTGACCTTCCCCTGGAAGATTTCCCAAAGGGTGGTGTGGTCATCGATACTCCGGGTATCCGTTCCATTGGGCTTATGGATATGGAAGCTGAAACCCTGGCCAAAATTTTCCCGGGTTTCTTCGATGGAGACCTGTTTACCTGCAAGTACAGCAACTGTATTCATGTCAAGGAACCGGGCTGCTCCGTGTTGGCTTCCGTTGAAAATGGATCCCTATCTCGCGCTCGTTATGCAAGCTATCTCCGTATTTTGAATTCCAAGGATTGATATGGATTTTGTGGCTAAAATAACATTGGTTGCCGCGGTCATTCTGCTGGGATATAATCTTTACCAGCTAATGACTGGTTATGAGGCTGTTTGTGACAAAGTTGAAGAATTTAAACGTCTGGCTAAGGAAAGCGAATCGGATGAGATTGCTGTTAAGCGATCTAATTTTGTGCTGACTGGCTTGATGTCCCTGACGTTTGTTTCGCTGGTCTTCTTTTCAAACTTTGCCTATTGGGTTATTGGTTTTGTTGCTGCAAAGATGATCTGTACCGTCATTCTTTCGCACATGGAAATTGTACAGATTTTTTCGCTTTCGAAAATTGACAGAAAATTTTTTATGTGGACCAAAGTTGACGCGGCTTCGAATGTGGCTGTGGGTCTTGCTGTGGCTGTGGTGTTAGTATCATGAAAAAAATTATTGCCATTGTTCTTTTTTGTATTTCGGTTGGGCTTGCCCAAGTTGCCGGTGCTACCGGTTATACGGGGGCTTCTGGGGCCGCTGGAACTTCTGGCGCTGCCGCTGGAGGGAATGCCGAAGGTTCTGCGTCTACCACGGGAATTAGGACTCCGTTTTTCGTGGGTGCAGCCTTAGGTTTTGGTTCCGGAACTGGTGTTGGTTCTGAACGCGGCCTGGGACTTCGCCAGATAGAACCGATGGTTGGTGTCTGGTATCCGGGATTTGGCTTTGTTCGCGTGGGCTACGGCTTTTTTGATTATGAAGAATCCCTAGACGGTAAGAATGACTATGAAATTGAGCACTCCGACTTTGATGTTGTGCTGGGTATTCATCTTTTGGGCGAACTTTACCTGATGGGAACCTATTCTCGTGTAAAGGAATTGAGTGATCTCGGAGACGTTGCCTGGAATGAATGGGGTGCCGGTTTTGGAACGATACTTAACATTTTTTCGAAGACGATGCTGGTTGCCGAAGTGGAATACCGCTGGGTCCTGGATCACTTCGATCCGTTTCTCGAAAAGAACGTGAACGGAAGTCGCTTGCAGTTTAATATTGGGTTTGCCGCTTATGTCTTCTAGCAATTTTGAAAAAAATGTAGCTGTTCTGGGCGGTGCGTTTGACCCTGTTCATAACGACCACATCCGAGTTGCGAAAATTTGTCTGGAACGAGGCTTCTGCGATGAGGTATGGTTCATGCCTAGCCCCGATCGTTGGGATAAGATTCTGAATGCTAGCGCTGAAGATCGTTTTGCCATGTTGGAACTGGCCTTTGCTGGTGACAATCGTCTGGTTCTTTCCGATCTTGAAATAGAGCAGGGCGATTATCGCGGGTCTTATGTGTTCCTTATGGGGCTCAAGGAAAAATTCCCGGAAATTAATTTCCGGTTGCTGACTGGAGCTGATACTTACGAAGGAATTCCTCATTGGCGTGATCCCATGAATTTCTTTGGCACGAACTACAATGGGCACCTGTTGTTGCGTGATATCGAGTTGATTGTGTTTGCCCGCAATGGGTATCCGCAACCTGATATGAAGAAGCATAAGGCTAATGGTTATGCAGATCTTCTATGGCTTGGGCCTGATGAAGGCTTTGAAGGGATTTATTCCAGTACGGCCATCCGCAAGGCTCTGTTGTGTAACGAAAAACCCGAAGGCCTGGATCCAAAGGTTTATCAGTATATCAAGGACCACAACCTGTACAGAGACTAGTTGGGAGCGAACAATTAACAATGAACGGTGAAGCGTGTGCGTGTCATTCCGAGCGGAACAACGTGGAGTCGAGGGATCTTGCAGTTTAATTATGAATTATCAATTACGAGATACAAATTAATAAGCAAGACGCCTCCGACGCGACAATACTAACTCATATCTACTACCAACTTCCTACTATCTATGCCCGTTCCTTCTGATATGTATTTTGAAAGCGTGGTTCAGCCGGAACATAACGGCTGGCTCTTGCTGGATTCCTTGTGCGCCCGTTTTACCTATCATAGCAGGACTGATTGGTCTGAAAAACTTTCCCGCGGTCTGGTAACGATTAATGGGGTTGTGGCTGACGAAAACTCTGTGGCTCATAAGAACGACAAGGTGGTGTACCATGTGGAAAATTACACCGAACCTGAAGTTCCTACGAACTATGACGTGGTTTTCGAAGATGACGAATTCATGGTAATCGCCAAGCCTGCCGGCGTTCCGGTTCATCATACAGGGCGTATTTTCTATAATACTTTTACCTCCATTGTTCGTCGAGGAACGGATTGCGAAACGGCGACTCCCATGCATCGACTTGATCGGGATACGGGAGGCTTGATGCTGTTTGCCAAGTATGCAGAAACCGCTGCCCGTTTTCAGAAAAATCTGGACCGAATCTTGCTGAAGAAGTTCTATATGGCGGTGGTCCGTGGGATTTTTCCTGAGGAAGCCGTTGACTGTCAGATGCCTTTACGCGAAGATCCCAATGACCACCTGCGCTTGCGCATGCACCATTTTGACGACGGAAAACCGTGTCATACGGTTTTCCGCAAGGTCGGGGCAGGGGTAGCTTCTGCCGGGAATTATTCCGTGGTTGAAGCGGAACTGATCACCGGACGAAAACATCAGATTCGCGCACACCTGTCGGAATTAGGATATCCGATTCTTGGGGACCGCCTATATAGTTTTGATGGCCGTTTTTATGAAAAAATGTCTGATGCCGTGGCAGAAGCCCGTGCCCGAGGTGAGCTGAGCAAGGAAGATGCCTTGTCCGATGAAGATTATGCGATTCTCGGGGCTAGAACCCAAATGCTGTACGCCTATAAAGCTGAAATACAGTTGCCCTACTGGAAAGAACCGCGAACTTTTGAGTGCCGGAATTTCCCAGACGAAATGAAAGCCCTGGTTCCATAAAGATTTTTCACTTTTTTCGAGAGAAACCCTTGACAATAGTGCAGAATAATCTATCTTTGGCACCATCAATGAGGAAACTCACTGACCTGATTGCTTCATAGCTCAGTTGGTAGAGCCCGCGACTGTTAATCGCGTTGTCCTTGGTTCGAGTCCAAGTGAAGCAGCTTAAAAGACCCGTTCGAAAGAGCGGGTCTTTTAGTTTTTCTAAGGGGGATTTAGTTATATTTAGAGAAAAACTAAGGAGCTTTATGTTTAAGAAGTTTGCGCTTGTTCTTTTGGCTTTTGTTGCCTTTACTTTTGCCGATCCTATTTCTGTGGAAGGTCGTTTGACTGAAATTCCTGGTAAGATGCCGTCTAATGACCTGTACAGCTATGTGTATGTGTTCAAATATAAAGTTCTGGCTGTTACAGCCGGCAAATTGGATGCCAAGGAAATTCTGGTAGGTGTCTATAATCCCCTGATCGCCCGCGGTAAGGTTACCGACAAGATGGCTGACAAGGCCAAGGGTAATGTTGGCGAGTTCAAGGCCAAGGCCAAGCACAAGCTGAAGTTGATTCCTCTCGAGGGCAACTGGGATGGTGCCGTAGAAGATGAATACTTCGACGACGAAGCTCCCCGCTATCTCGCTGTAGAAGTTAACGAATAGTCCTTCGCCTCTCATACCTCATACCCTTTTTCATGGTCTTTTCTTCCCAGATATTCTTGTTCTATTTCCTGCCGACGTTCCTGGTCGGCTATTTTGTGTTGTTCAAGTTGGGTGCGAGACATTCCTACCTGAACTTTTTCATAACTGTCTTCAGTTACATCTTTTATGGTTGGCTGGAACCTTGGCTAGTGTTCTTGATGCTTGGTTCCACGCTGGTGGTGTACTATTCCGGAAAATTGATTTCTGCGGAAGGGGCATCCCGTTTCCAGCGGAATTTTGGGCTTGGCCTTGCCATGGTGGTAAATATGGGGGCGCTGGCCTTCTTTAAATACTACATGTTCGGCATGGGAGCCATTAATACCGTTATAGAAAAGTTCGGGGGCGAACCTTTCCATGTGATGACAGTCCTGCTTCCGGTGGGTATTTCTTTCTATACCTTCCAGTCCATGAGCTACGCCATTGATATCTGGCGCGGTACTGCACCTCCTGTCAAGAACCTGGCGACCTTTGCCTGCTATGTGGCTCTGTTCCCCCAGCTGGTGGCTGGTCCTATTGTCCGCTATAATACGGTGGCCGAGGAACTGGATTCACGTACTCATACCTTGGAAAACTTTGTTCGTGGTATAATGTTCTTCTGCTTCGGTTTTGGCGAGAAAATTTTCCTGGCCAATAACGTAGGCATTATTGCAGACAGAGTATTTGCCGCCGATGCTCCGGGCGTGCTGAATAGCTGGTGGGGCGCTCTGGCCTACATGTTCCAGATTTACTTTGACTTTTCTGCCTATTCCAACATGGCCATCGGTCTTGGCTTGATGCTGGGTTTCCACTTTCCTAGGAACTTTAATGGCCCGTACAGAGCCAAGAGCATTACGGAATTCTGGAAATACTGGCATATTTCCCTAACCAGCTGGTTCCGTGACTACCTGTATATTGCCCTGGGTGGTAACCGCGTAAGCAAGGGCCGCTTGTATCTGAACCTGTTCCTGGTGATGTTCGCTAGTGGCGTGTGGCATGGCGCAAACTGGACTTTTGTCTGTTGGGGACTCTATCATGCGTTCTTCATGATTATTGAACGCGCCCATAATAAGGAAGCCTTGTATTCTCGCGCTCCGAAGCTTGTTCAGGTAATCCTGACTCAGGTGATTGTGTTGTTTGGCTGGGTACTGTTCCGTGCAGACAATATTGGCGAGGCTTTTAGGATGTGGAAATCCTTGCTTGGTCTTAATGCAGTCAGCGGAGCCGACCCGATTCTTGCTGCGGAGATATTTACACCGAGCTGCGTAATCTTTATGGGTGTGGCGGGACTTTTGTCTTTCTGGCGTTTCCGCTCATATGATTGGTGCAGTGAGATTTCTACAAAACGAGTGATTCTCGCTCTTGTAGTTTTTGTTGTGGCGGTGCTGGCCTTGTTTACGCAAAGCTATAACCCTTTCTTGTACTTCCAGTTCTAGTTCTAGCGAATAGGCGAAATTTACTTTTTTGTTATCTTTCTTCATAAGGAGAAAGATTGTGAAGTTTCGTAGCGTATTGACATCTAGGAAAGGATCGCTTTTCGAGGAATTGCGACGTTTGTCTCGCATGAGCCTCATTGAATATGTCTTGACCTTGATTGCCATGATTTCAGTTTTGCTGGTCGTGGTTGTCTACATATTCAATTCCTTCTATAAGGTGGTGAAAGACCAGACTTTGAACGATGGGCTGACCAATGTGGGTATTGTGGCTGAACGTTTGGACAATACCATCGAAAGGGCAATTGATGCCGTCAATGTTAGCAGTTATTCCCTGGAATCCCTGGTTGAACCGTCTTATGGGAACCTGGAAAAATTCCTGGTGACCCAGAACAAGATTTATTGCGAAAGCGTAAGTAACAGCTTTAGTTCCATCTATGTGCGCTACGACAGCATTTTTGTCAGCGGTGATGGATGGATTCCGCCGGAAGGTTTTGACTTTAACTCCCGTCAGTGGTATAGCGAGGCTCGCAAGCATCCTGGCGAGGTGGCTATCATTACCCCCTATGTGGACGAAGATACCAGGAAGCAGGTGATTTCCATAAGCCGGACTTTTGCAGATGGTCATGGTGTGGTTTCTGTCGATATTCACATGGATGTTTTCTCCAAACTTCTTGAAAACGTTAATCAGGCCGGCTTGAAGAATAGCTTCATCGTTTCTAAGGATGGCTTTGTAATGGTCAGTGCCGATTCTTCTATTACAGGGAAGAATTTCCTGGAGATGGATTTCTGGCAGACCGAGAATGCAAATCTGGTTAAACTGTTGTTGCAGAATGACCGTGTCGAATCCCAGAAGGATACAGTCCTTACCAATAGGGTGCTGAAGACTCGTCTTCATGGGTCGAACAACGTCGTGTTCTATCGCGTTGTATACGATTCCTTCTTTGTTGTCATGGTGGCCGATGAAAATGAACTTTATGATTCCGTGCAGCGAATCCTGATGCTTAGCATTATCCTTTCGTTGTTCGTGATTCTTGTGATTGGTGCGTTTGTGACGACCAGCTTTATCAATGGTGCTGTCGCTAGTCGAGCCGCACGTGACCAGCTGAAGATGAAGAAGGAACTCCAGAAGAACTTTGATATTATTAGCACCTTGGCTGGTACTTTTGATTCTGTTTGCTATGTGGACGTCTCTACCAAGTTGGTGTTCCCTTATTCTATGGGGGATACCTTCGCCGAAAAATTAGGGTCTGCCGGTTTTGTTGACTTGTCCTATGATCAGGCTTTGGTGCTCTTGCTTAGGTCTATTGTCCATCCGGATGATATGGAACTTGTTAGTAGGGAGTCTAGTTTCCAGAATGCGATTGAAAACCTGAGAGGAAAGAAATCCTTTGGTTTCCAGTGTCGAGCTCTTGAACATGGTGTATACCGTTTCCACAAGATTTCCTTTATCAAGTCTGACGCATCCGAAGAGGTGTCCTCCTTTGTCGTGGCCATTGCCGACGTAGATGATGAAATCCGTCGTCTTCAGAGTTACCAGCTTGAGCTTGAAAATGCAAAGACCCGTGCAGAAGAAGCCAATGTGGCCAAGAGTAGTTTCCTGGCAAACATGAGCCATGAAATCCGTACGCCGATCAATGCAATCATGGGCATGAACGAGATGATTCTTCGTGAATCCAGTGAATCTCAAATTCATTCCTATTCTGAAGACATTAAGGGCGCAAGCCAGATGTTGCTTTCCATCATTAACGACATTCTTGACTTCTCCAAGATTGAAGCGGGTAAGATGGAAATTGTGGAGGTCCGTTACGATCTGGGATCTGTCTTAAATGATGTGTCTACTATGATCGGGGTAAAGGCCGAACAGAAGGGCCTTGAACTGAATGTCTATGTAGACGAAACGATTCCCAGTTTGCTGTTTGGCGATTCCGTTCGTATACAGCAGGTGATGCTGAATATCCTTAACAATGCCGTGAAGTACACTGAAGCGGGACATGTGGATTTCCGGATCAATATGGAAAATCGTAGGGTTGATCCTGAGTGTGGAAACATGGCTGACCTTGTTATCCAGGTGGAAGATACGGGTATTGGTATCCGCGAACAGGATCAGTCCCGCCTGTTCAAGAGTTTCCAGCGTCTGGACTTGGTGCAAAATAGAACGATTGAGGGTTCTGGACTGGGCTTGGCCATTACGTCAAAACTGGTGGAATTCATGCATGGTTCTATCAGTGTGAATAGTGTATACGGCAAGGGTTCTACGTTTACCGTTGTAATCCCCCAGATGATTATCGGTAGCTCTCCCATTGGAAATTTGCAGAAACGTTATCTGGATTCCAAGAATCAGGATTCTGTTTCTCAGGATTGTATGACTGCGCCTGATGCCAAGGTACTTGTTGTGGATGATAACAACATGAACCTGCGTGTGGCTCAGCACTTGATGAAGCATACGCAAATTCAGGTGTCTACATGCAACAGCGGTATGGAATGCCTGGAACTTATGAAAAAGGAACATTTCGATGTCATCTTCCTGGATCATATGATGCCTGGTATGGATGGTATGGAAACCTTGAAACTTTCGAAGAAGTTGTTCGGAAATAAGTGCGCAGGTGTTCCCATTATTGCATTGACGGCTAATGCTATCGTTGGTGCCAAGGAAATGTACCTGGAGGCGGGTTTTGATGGCTATATAGGCAAGCCAATCAGAATCGAGGACCTGGAAAAGGCTCTCTTGAAATTCCTGCCTAAGGATTTGATTCGCTATTCGAAAAAATCATCTCCCGTAATAGAAAATGTTTCGGAAGTTGTTTCGGAACCGGAAGAACAGCTGATTGATGAAAGTGTCGGTATGAATTACTGCTCCGGCAACCGCGAATTTTATATGGAAGCGCTGGAAATGTATGAAGAAGCGTTTGCAGAAAATGAATTGCGTTTGAAGCGGAATTTTGAAAATAAGGATTGGCAGGATTATGGCATTGTCGCACACTCCATCAAGAGTAATTCCATGATGATCGGAGCCCTGAAATTTTCAGAGTTGGCCAAGAGTCAGGAATTTGCAGGAAGAGACTGTCAGGAAGTGCAGATTCTTTCGCAGTTTGAAACATTCCTTGCTGATTACAGGAAAGTATGCGAAGCCTGTAGAAAGATTAGGCAGGCTTAGATGAACTGGATCCGACGTCATAAATTTGTGGGAGCCATAAGCTTCTTTATCGTGCTTCATATTTGGCTGTTGCTGGTCTATGAAGAAGGAATGGTGGGGTCTGTCTGGTGCCTGTTGCCTGCTATAACCGCCATTTCCATGTGTGTTGTGACAAAGGAAGTTTTCTCGTCGCTGCTTTACGGGTGTTTTTCCGGGGCTATTCTGATGATGTCTACCAATGACCTTGCAGATATTCCTGGTAAGGCGCTCCTCTGTATGGTGGGCGGCGATGGAAGCAACGTGGGGCTTCTTGACATATTGGGCAATTCCAGCAACCTTGGAATTATTTTGTTCCTGGTTTCGGTGGGAATTGTTGTGGACCTAGTTAACAGAAGTGGAGGGCGTTTGGCCTTTACCCTTTGGCTTTCTTCCCATGTGAAGAATCGTCGCGGGGCCCTACTGTTTACCCTATTGCTTGGTGTTGTCTGCTTTATTGATGACTACTTCAACTGCCTTACCGTCGGGACTGTGGTCCGCCCGGTTACAGATTCCCATAAGATTAGCCGTGCGAAGTTGGCGTACCTTGTGGATTCTACTGCAGCCCCTGTTTGCATGATCGCTCCGCTATCTTCCTGGGTTGCTGCCGTTTCGGGTTATGTCGAAACCGATAAGATTAACGGCATTGACCTGTTCTTTATGCAGATTCCCTACAACTTTTACTGTCTGCTGACAATCCTGATGATTGTTTTCATTTCGCTGCTGAATATTGACTTTGGCCCGATGCTTCGTCATGAAGCCAATGCGCAGCTTAATGACGATGTCTATTCTACTCATGACCGCCCCTTTGAAGATGAAGAAAAGAAGGAATCTCTAGAACATGTAGGTTCCATGTGGGACTTTATCATACCTGTGGTGGCTTTGTGCGTGTGTAGCCTTGTGGGCATTCTCGCGACTGGCGGTCTTTTTGACGGGGTTGGCTTCCTGGATGCCTTTGCCAACAGCGATGCTTCCAAGGGACTTGCCGTAGGTGGTTTTGTAACGAACATTTTTGCCCATTTCTATTTTAGATTACGTCAGAGCGTTTCCTTTGCGGATTCCATGAAGTCTATTCCCGACGGCATTAAACAGATGGTGGTGCCCATTGCCATTTTGACTTTGGCCTGGCTCTTTGGAAATATCGCTAGACAGGGGCTTGGAATCGGAATTTTCTTTACGACTTTCATTGGCGATTTTGGTGCCTATGTGAAGTTCCTTCCGGCGTTTATCTTTCTGCTGGCTTGCTTCATGGCGTTTGCGACGGGGACAAGCTGGGGAACGATTGCGATCTTGGCTCCGATTGTTGTTTCGATCCTTAACTACGCGCAAACTCCGTCAACCTGTGTGATTGGCCTGTCGGCGGTCTGTGCGGGAGCAGTCTGTGGAGACCATAGTTCTCCTATTTCTGATACGTCCATTATGGCTTCTACGGGCGCTCATTGTTCCCTGATGGACCACATTGTTACGCAGCTCCCCTATGTGGTTCTTGTAGTATGCATTTCCTTTATCGGCTTCTTGATGACAGGCTTTGTTCAGAATCAAGTTATCTGCCTGTTCATGACGGCGATTCTCTTGATGGCCTCCCTCTTGGTGATCAAGGCGATTGTCATGGTTCGGCATGTGGGACTATTCGAAGAAATGGCCGATGCCAATGGTGATTTTAGCGATATAGATGAATACTAGGTCGCGGGCCTAGAACGCTAACTTTATAGAGAACATAAAAAAGAGGGCCGTTGAAAAACGGCCCTCTCTTTTCGTCTTAGACGGAAGTTACTTGAGCTTAGTGGCTGCGGTCTTTAATGCAGCTGCCTTGTCGGTCTTTTCCCAAGTGAAACGTGCGCCTTCACGACCGAAGTGGCCGAGGGCTGCAGTTGCCTGGTAGCCGGGCTTCTTCAGGTCCAGCATCTTTACGATGCCAGCGGGAGAAAGATCGAAGTTCTTAGCGACGATAGCTTCGATGTCGCGGTCGCTGATCTTGCCGGTGCCGAAGGTGTTCACCAGCACAGAAACCGGCTTGGAGTAGCCGATGGCGTATGCCAGCTGGACTTCGCAACGGTGGGCGAGGCCTGCAGCCACAATGTTCTTTGCAACGTAGCGGGCTGCGTATGCGGCAGAACGGTCCACCTTGGAAGGATCCTTACCGGAGAATGCTCCACCACCATGACGACCCATGCCGCCGTAGGTGTCCACGATGATCTTACGACCGGTGAGGCCGCAGTCGCCGTGAGGTCCGCCAACCACGAACTTGCCGGTGGGGTTGATCAGGTAACGGGTGTTCTTGTCGAGAAGCTTGGCAGGAACAACCTTCTTGATGAGCTTTTCGATGATTTCCTTTTCGATAGTCTTGTGCTTCAGTTCCTTGCCGTTCACGAATTCATCGTGCTGGGTAGAAATGACCACTGTGTCTACGCGGACCGGCTTGTCGTTTTCGTCGTATTCCACGGTGACCTGGGACTTGGCATCCGGACGGAGCCACTTGATCTTGCCCTTTTCGCGGAGGTTCTGAATTTCTTCCATGAGCTTGTGAGCCAGGCTAATGGGCAGAGGCATCAGCTCCTTGGTTTCGTTCACGGCATAACCGAACATCATGCCCTGGTCGCCTGCGCCCTGCTTGTCGTCTTCCTTACCGTCGGCAGCCTTGGCGTCCACACCCTGAGCGATATCGGGGGACTGCTTGTCCATGGCGACGAGAACGGAGCAACCCTTGTAGTCGAAGGCCAGTTCCGGATTCACGTAGCCGATGCCCTTGATGGTCTTGCGGGCAATCTGCTGGTAGTCGATCACTGCCTTGGTGGTGATTTCACCGGAGATAACCACGAGGCCGGTGTTCACGAGAGTTTCGCAAGCGACGCGGCTGTTGGGGTCCTGTGCAAGGCAGGCATCCAGGATGGCGTCGGAAATCTGGTCGCAGACCTTATCCGGGTGACCCTTGGATACGGATTCAGAAGTAAAGAGATAATGTGCCATTATTGGCTCCTTATGTAACAGCACCGAAAAGAATGTCGCGTTTTTGACAATCCCAAGCGCTGAAAAACAACTATTTGTGTCGACCCACGAATTTAGCAAAATGCGTAAACATGGACCATGAAGCGAATCGTTAAATCTGTAAAAAACGTCTAGTTTTTTGAAAAACTAAAAGACCCGTTCTTTCGAACGGGTCTTCTAAGCTGCTTCACTTGGACTCGAACCAAGGACAACGCGATTAACAGTCGCGGGCTCTACCAACTGAGCTATGAAGCAATCAGATCAGCGAGTTTCCTCATTGACGATGCCAAATATAGATAGTTTGCTTACTTTGTCAAGGGGTTATGACTAATTTTTGTTGAAATGTGTATGGAAATCTGGTCCAAAAGAGGGCTTAACCTAATTTTTAGTAGGGTTTGTTCGTCCCCAAATAGGCTCAACCTAATTTTCAGAGAGGTTGAGTCGTTGCGAAATAGATTCAACCTGTTTTTGTTGAAAATGGGATGCCCCTAAAAATAGACTCAATCTATTTGTTTATGCAAATTTTAAAGATATAAAAACTATTATTCTTTAGAATAATCATATTTCTAAAGTTTTCTTGGATATTTATATATTAGTGCTAGATTATGTATCATAATTGTAAAGTTTGAACAGTTATGGGAGTAATGAATTATGGATATTAATTTTTTCTCTGCCTGGTTGAATGATTTGCTTGACCCAAAGTCCTTCAAGGATTATTGCGTTAATGGTCTTTGTGTCGAAGCGAATACTCGGGTGACTCGAGTGGTTACTGGGGTGAGTTTCCGGGACTGTCTGATTGATGCCGCAATTGAAGACGGCGCTGATTGCATTATCGTACATCATCCCAATGGATTTTGGAAAAATGAAGACCGTGTGCCAGTAGGCCGTTTTGGCGCTCGCATGCGCAAGCTTTTTAATAATGGCATAAATCTCTATGGTTACCACTTGCCTTTGGATGGCCATATGGAAGTGGGGAATAATGTTCAAATTGCCAAGGCGATGGGGCTTAGCAACGTTTCGGGATTCTTGCAGGAAGGTGAAAAGACCATTGGCGTAGTTGGCGAGTGGGAAACTGCTGCGACTCAGACGGAATTTATGGAAAGCGTAGCCAATGCGTTCCCTTATGGATTGCAGAATGCCTTGATGTATGGTTCTGATACCATTAAAAGGGTGGCTATTTGCAGCGGCTCGGGCTCAAGCGCCATTGAAGAGGCTATGAAGTTGGACTGCGATGTCCTGGTAACAGGGGAAATTAAGGAACATGTTCCGATTGACTGTGAGGAATTGGGATTTAATTTGGTCAATTGTGGTCATCATCGAACAGAGGTCTTTGGCGTTCGTGCCTTGGCCGAAAAAATCCAGGAAGAATTGAATATTCCTGCAAAATTTGTTGATTTTGACAATCCGGTTTAACACTTGATTATCATTTTTTGAAAAAATACTTTGTAAATTACACATTTCGCCCATTGGGGGCGAAATGAATTGTCTTGTTTTTCCCTATTGCGATTTTATATATGTAACTTGTTGATTCTCATGGAGTTAACAGTTTTACAAATCTTTTTTATGTAGAGAAATCTGACAAAAAATCCAGCTTTTTGTGTAAAAATTGTTCCCTCCATGTTTCATGTTGTGTGAATTTTTACGTTCGCTTGGTCATATTTTTTACTATCTTACCCGCCGTGAATTTTGTTAAGACCACCATACACTTCCAGAAGTCATCGAAATCGATGACCCTGCATGTGCCTGCCGTCCTGTTCAAGGCATGGCCGGTGCTTCGTGTTTTTGTGGTTATTGGCGCCATCCTTTTTGCTGTGCAGATGGTGACCACCACCATTTACGAAGGTGTGTTGAACCACCAGCTGGATGAACGTCACCGCCTGGATAGCGAAATGTCCCAGATTCAGGGGACTCTGGATTATCTGGCTGGCACCACGTCTGACTTCCTCCGTGACGAAAATCGCCTTTATGCTCGTTTCAGCCTGCCCACTCAGGATGAATCTTCCCGTGAAATGGGTACCGGTGGCGCCATTGGCGAGGATTCCCTGTTGCTGCGCACCACGTCTCCTGTTGTAGAACGAATGGCTCTGCTGGGCGAAACGGCCAAGCGTTTGCAGTCCAAGCTCCACAATAACGACGCTTCTTTCCACAACTTGGGCAAATATATGGACCAGAAACTTTCCATGTGGCGTTTCGTTCCGTCTATTTCTCCTACCCAGGGGCGTTTCGCTTCTTCTTTTGGTCCCCGTATTCACCCTGTCACGGGTGAAGTGGGCAAGATGCATCAGGGTGTCGATATTTCTAACGAACGCTGGACTCCGATTTTCGCCCCCGCCGACGGTGTGGTGGACGTTGCTCAGCTTAGTTCTTCTTTTGGTTACTTCGTGGCTATTGACCACGGGAATGGAATCAAGACTCGTTTGGGCCATATGCAGATGTATATTGTTCATCCGGGTCAGTTCGTTCATCGTTACCAAGTTATTGGATACATGGGAAATACAGGTCGATCTGTCGGACCCCATCTTCACTACGAAGTGTGGGTGAACAATTCTCCTGTAAATCCGCTTGCCTATATGTTGCCCAACGATCATTCTGTAGATTGATTTCTACCGATCGTAGGCAAACCGCCCGAGAAAATGGCGCCGGCTCGAACTGGCTAAAGGCGGCTCACCCCAAGGGGTGATTTCTTGAAAAATCTAGGATTCGGGGCTGCAGTTCTTGCAGTTCTCTGCTTTTTATGTTTTGGCTTGGGTTCCGCTCTTGCCTGCCCTCGTTTTGTGGAATTCTTTTCTGATCCCAAGGATGTTCCTGATCAGGAAGGAGAATTCGTCGAGATTCGTCTGGATGATTGTGGGGCGGAAAGCCTATGGGTGCAGATGGATGAAAAACCGGCTTTATCTTTTGCCTTGCCCAGAGGTAATTCCTGGGAGTCCGGTTCGACCTTCAAACGATTCGTCCTGGTTCATGATAGCCTGTATTGCCCTAAGGGGAATGGGGTGGCGTGTGGCTTATTGGGAAAGTTAAGTCTTCCGAATTCCAGGAGGTCTACGTGGCGTCTTTGGGCGGGTTCGTGTGTGGATTCCGTTGAAATTCCAGAGCCTAAGGCGGGAATGGCGTTACAGCGGGTGAAAGATTCTGACCGTTGGATTTTTGCGGAACCGACCATAGGGTGCGCTAACCCGCAATATGAAGTCGGAGTGGCTGACTGCGGCCTCGCTCCTGTTTTGCGGGACCATGACAAGTATACGGTTTTCTTGACGGGGTGTGATTCTGCCTGGCTACGGTTGGAGCGCATCCCCCTGGATGGAAGTGCAAGTGTGATTGACTCCTTGTGGGTGGTTGGGAATTTTAGCTGGGAATCTTCCCGGGATTTTTGGATTCGCGGGAATCTACCGCCCGATGAAGCTCCCTATAACGATTCGCTAGACACCTTGCTATTTGCGCCAGGTGGGGGGCCGCTGGTGGTTTCGGAGGTGCATCATTGCCCCCAGGAGCCTGAACCGGAATGGGTGGAAGTGTACAATCGTAGTGCGGTAGCCGTCCCTCTCGAAAAATTTCGCTTTTGTGGCCGAGGTGGAAGCTGGGGTGCCGGGTTTATAGACCCTTATGAGACCATCGTGCTGACCAAGGATACCGCACAACTCAGGGAATATCTTGGCTATAGGGATGTGGGGCTGGTTCAGGTTGCGCTTGGTTATCTGAATAATTCGTCGGGATGCATTTCCATTTGCAGCGGGGAGGCTGTGGTGGATAGCGTTTGCTGGGATCGGCATATGGTGTCATGTCCGTCAGGCTTTAATCCCTTGACTATGGAATCGGAGAATACCCCAGGTTTTGTGCGGTCTAATGGGACGAACGAAAAAATCCAGTCTCCTTTTACATACAAGCTTTCTTCTAGGGTGGTTCGCCTAGGAGGTAATTCGTTAAGAGTTTATGTTGAAAGCGAATTTCAGGTATCTCTCCGTCTGCTGGATTCTGCTGGGCGGGAGCGTTGGAAGGCCGATGTGCCCCCTGGATTTAATGCCTGGCGTAAAGTGTCTCTTGATGGAATGGGCTTGGGGGTTGCTTACGTGTCTATCTCGACGGGCAAGTTTGAAAATGTTGTGGGAATTCTGATTCGTCCGTAGGGCTTCGTATGAATAAAATTGCGTTTTTGCTTCTGCTGGTTGGGTTCGCCTTTGGTAATGATATTTCCTGGCTTCTTTCTGATTATTCCTCGTCGCCGGCTCGTTTTGCGAATCCTGGATTCAGTATGGATTTTTACCGTTTGCCGGAAACGGATCAGTTGGCATCTTCTGTTTCTGGGGAATGGGGCGACTCCAGGTATCGAGGGGCTTTTATTGGTTCTTATGAATCAATGGATTCGTTATACAGAAAAATTTATACAGAATGGGGCATGTCTGTGAATGGCGATTGGCTTGCTGTTGGGGGCGCCTATGGACTTTCAATGGAGTGGACTCCCGGTGATGAATTGTGGACGTCCCATCGTTATAAGGCGGGCGCATCTATTGTGTATGGACGATTAATTTTGTGGACGTACCTGTGGAATTTTTTTCATGAACCATTAAAAAATATGCAGTACCTTTCTGGCGTTACCATAAAACCTGGCGATAGCCTAGATGCTTTTTTTCAATGGGATGGCCGTTCTGCTTATATGGGTTCTTCTCTAAATTTTAGGTTTGTCTCTTTGTCTACTTTTTACCGGTTTCCCGGTTTTTGTGTGGGGCTAGGCGTGAATTTTCATTTTGATTTGTGGAATGTTGGTGGTTCTATTGGAAAATCTGATCATTCTCTGGACTGGTTTGGTCTAAGTGTTAAAAAGAAAATTGGAAAAAAGACTATCTTGTAGATTGTAATTTGGACTGAATTTATGTTTATCTCGCTGAATATCATTGCGGCTTCACTTTTTGCCTTTTTCCTGGTTGGGGTGGCGTTGGTCATTTCGATCTTGCTGATTAGGGATTCCCGCGAAAAGCAGAAGGCCTATTCCAATTTTTCGGAATACCTGGGTGAATTTCAGGTGGTGCTTTCTATGGATGGCAACCTGATTGATGCCACGCCGCGATTCATTGCGGATCCTCTTTTTGAACGTATTTGCCAGGAACAGAACTTCAAGAAGATTCTTTCGGCTCAGGAATATGCACGTCTGAAGGATTATACCAAGGGGTTGGCCTCCTATCCGGATATTCCCTTTATCTTTAGTTACGATAGTGAATTAGGCTTGCGCTGGTACGAGTTGCGTGCTTTTATCCAGAAGAAGACGGGCGAAGATAACACCGTTCTTCTGATCAAGAATGTGACCTTGGATGTGGAGTCCAGAAACCAGCGCGATGAACTGAAGCAGAATATCGATATGCTTCTGCAGAATACGGGGGACTTCCTGTGGTCTCTTGATGTGGATTCCCGTCGCTTCACCTTGCTTACGCCTCTTATCGATGAAGAAGGTCGTGTGGTTCCCCGCTCCGTGGGTGTTCAGAACCTTAAAAACATGATGCCGGCGAAAGACTGCGAAATTTTTGAAAAGATGCTGAATTCCCGAATTGTGGATTTCAGAGCGTCGGGTCATGATAGCGAGGATCGTCGAGGTATTTGCCTTCGTTTGCTGAGGTCTGACGGGGCTACGGACTGGTACACCTTTAATGGCCGTTTGACCATGGAAGAAGGTTCCAATATGGTGTTTAAGGGGGCTGCCCGCCGCATGGAACTGCTGCAGGATAATCCTGTGCTGGAGGATGGCGTCGATAGTAGCGATTTGCTGGCTTCTGCCTTGAGACTCCCGGATATTCGTGTGGTCTGGGTTGACAGAGATTATAAGATTGCCGGGTGCAATCAGGCTTTTTCCCTGGCCTTTGGAAGGGAATCTCCCAAACAGGTCGAAGGGGTTCGTTTGCTGGAAGTGGTGCGCCCGAAGTACTTCTCGCTTTTCCATAGATATTTGTCTGAGGTTTTTGAACGAGGACGCGCTGTTGCCTGGAAAGGTGTTTTTGGGGCTTCAGATTCTTTGCTTTGGATGAATGCCGTTCCGATTAAAAATCTAGACGGTGAAACGCACAAGATTTTGATGGTGTATATGCTGCTTGGCGTAAATGATTTTATTGAAAAAAAATAGTAGGAGTAATAAAATGAATAAGTTGATGATGTTTGCTTTTGCCGGAATGTTCCTGATGGCAGGCTGTAATGAACAGAAGGCTGCTGAAAAGGCTCCTGAAGCTGCTCCCGTGGCTCAGCCGGCTCCGGCTCCTGCCCAGCCTGCAGCTCCCAGAAACATTGTTGATGAAGTGAAGAACATTGACTGGAATAAGGCCATGGAAATGAACGCCTCGGGTGCAATGTACCTGGACGTTCGTAATCCGGACGAACTGAATGATGGTTATGCTCCCCATGCCGTGAATATTCCTCTCAGTGAATTGAAGTACCGTCTGGCTGAAGTGCCCAAGGATAAGGACGTCCTGGTTTACTGCCGCTCTGGTCGCCGCAGTGAAGCTGCTACCTTGATTTTGATGCGCAATGGTTATGACCGCGCTTACAATGTTCTTGGCGGTTTCTTGGCTTATCCCAAGAAGTAGTGGTTAGTTCGATAGTACGTTTGACTAAAAAACGAAGCTGTAAATGAACTTTCTTAGGTTGGCTCTTGATGAGTCCGTCTTTTCTATTGGCGTGAGCCGCCCCAATCCGGCGGTGGGTGCCGTTGTGGTTAAAGATGGAATTATCGTGGGGAAGGGGCGTACGCAGCGCCCCGGAAGTGCCCATGCCGAAGTCATGGCGTTGCGTGACGCGGGCGAACTGGCTCGTGGTGCGTCTATCTACGTGACTTTGGAGCCCTGCTGCCATTACGGCCGCACGCCTCCCTGCACCAAGGCCGTCATTGACGCTGGAATTGCGAAAGTCTTTTACGCTCACGGGGACCCCAATCCTGTTGTCCGCGGGAACAGCCGTAAGATTTTGGAAGAAGCCGGAATCGAAGTTTTCGAAGGCGTGGACGCCTGCATCGCCGCTGAAGTGGATGATGGCTGGGACGATTGTGGATGCGGCGAATGCAACTGCCTGAGTGAACCTTCGCATGTCATGCTGAGCGAGTCCTCGGGTGTCATGCTGAGCGAGTCCTCGGGTGTCATGCTGAGCGAAGCGAAGAATCTAGCAGGAAAGTCTCGCGAGGCGGAAGCGGAAGGTCGTACCGTCTTCCACGACGTAGAACGTTACTTCGAAGCTTACGATTTCTACGTTCGCAACAAGCGAACTTTTGTAGAAGTAAAATGCGCCGTCTCCCAGGAAAATTTCATGGGCGTTGTTGGTTTGAATGGCGAACATTTGCCTGTCCGCATTACTGGTGATGGGGCCAACTGCTGGAATCATGAACTCCGCGCCATCAGCGATGCTGTTCTTGTTGGGGCAGGAACCGTTCTTGCTGATAATCCTAGCCTGAATGTCCGTAACGCTGCCGGAAACGATCCCGTAAAAATTGTGTGGGCGGGACATCATAAATTTTCCGCAGAAGAAGTTTCGAAGCTGAAAGTCTTCTCTCTGAATCAGGAAAAAAAGACTCTCGTTTTCTCCTGCGTCCCACAGCCTGCTTTTTCTGAACGCTCCCTCCCGTGTCATTCTGAGCGAAGTGCGGAGCGCGAAGTCGAAGAATCTAACGAAGGGCCTTGCGTCATTCTTTTGACTGGATCCACTTTCGCTGAAAATTGGACTTCCATGATCGACGATCTTTCTGCCCGTGGTATGCATCGTCTGATGGTGGAACCGGGCGCAGGTCTCGCCAATCAATTGTTTGCCGACGCCGTTTCTACTGGCGAAACCATTGTCGCTCCCAAACCTCTTTGGAACCGCCTGAATATCTGGCGCTCCACCGACTGCCGCATCGACGATGCCATCGCAGATCTCGCTGCCTCTGGCAACATCAAGGAAGGCCTGGAATTTCCGGAACTTCCCAAGAACATCGTGGCCAAGGAATCCTTTATGGCTGGCCCCGATGTGCTTACCGTCTATTATCCTGCATAAACGCAATAATCGGGTTTAGTAGTCCTTTAAGCAACGCACTGAAAATGCGTGGTATTACTAGATCCCCAGCCAGATTGGGCTTTAAGGATGTGTCCCGCAACTTTATTGCCTCCAAGCTTGTTCACCAGATCGTTCCATTCTGTCTGATTCGGCAAATGCCATCCTTCAGGGTATATTCCTTGTACTCGGTCTGGAATATTGCAGCTAGTTCCAAATCCTCATTTCAGAGAACTGTTTTCCTGTTTGACGGAGTCAATGGCGGCAGCCCAGGTGTATAGACGTCCTGTTTGCAGGCAACGTTGGTCATTGTCGTCGTAGCACCAGCTACCATTTACGAGGCTTGGCGTTTTTATACTGTCTGCATACTTTAGATTTTCTGCCATCCACCATTGGTAACCAATCTTCGTGATTTTGTACACCTGCCCGTCGCGCTTGTCCGTGAGCGTGCCATAGTCAACTTGGGAATTCATATAGTCTTCTACGGAAAAGCCTTCTTGGATAACCTTGTTAAGTGTTGGCTGTTTGCTGCTTCCTGTAAAAGAAGTTGTATCTGTAGGATCTTTGTCTGAATCCATAAGGCAGCGAATGCTTAAAAACAGAGCCTTGCTTTCGTCGTACAACCAAGCTGTAGAACGTTCTACGTCCAATGAAACCATGTAAGCGCCGTAGGTTCCTTGTTCATCGGAACTCCACATGCCGGAATATTCTCCTAATCCGCTACCTGGGCCTATCCCCCCATGCTCCCGCTGGGAATTGCCGAAAAGCCGTATATATCCTTGTGTGTTCCACTATTCCAGCCTTTTGAGGATTTGAGATCGTTTCCGATTGCTGAAGACTAGACTCGGCCGTTGTTGATTGTGTTGCTTTACAGGATTACTTGACTCGTCGTCTCCACAGGCGACTAGTATAGACGCTGTGGTAAAGCCAATGATGGCTGCCTTTATAGGGTGTTCAAAAATAATCATGATTCCTCCGTCCCAATGAGATAATTCCTGTGGGTAAATGTAGTATACCCCCCCCTAGCCATTACCTATAGGAAATTACCGTTGTATAATATGGATGTTAGCTAAATCTAACTTGCAGTACTGGTCCGACCTCAAAATCAGCGTTATTCGCCTGTTTTCACTCTCGTCTCTCGTCTCTCGTCTCTCGTCTTTTTCTAAATTTGGCCCGTATGTTTACTGGTATTATTCAAAGTACGGGAACCATCCTTTCTCTGGAAACGAGAGGGGATGCGCTGACCATGCGCTTATCCGCACCCGGTTTCTTTAAGGGTTGCAATTTGGGCGATAGTGTCGCTAACGATGGTGTGTGCCTTTCCATTGAAAGCTGCACCGACGACGAGGCTACCTTCTGCCTGATGCACCAGACGGTGGAAAACACCTCTTTCAAGCAAGCTGAACCGGGAAAACTTGTGAATCTTGAAAAGGCCTGCAGGGCAGATTCCTTTATGGGCGGTCATTTTGTGATGGGCCATGTGGATACTTCCGTGAAGGTCTTGGCCGTTGCCAATCGCGAAACGGGCGTGGAAGTGGATTTGGAACTCCCTAAGGACTTGCGCCGCTATGTAATCCGTCGCGGTTCCGTGTCCTTGAACGGCATTAGCCTTACGGTGGCCGAAAAGTTCGAGGATTCCATCCGCGTATGCATTATTCCCGAAACGCTGGCCCGCACCAATTTGCGTAACTGGGTTCCCGGTACTATTGTGAATGTAGAAGTAGATATGCTTGGCAAATATATCGAAAATTATTTGAAGGAGCGTGACCTTGCTTAATACGATCGAAGAAGCCCTTGAAGATTTCAAGGCCGGTAAATTCCTCATTGTCGTCGATGACGAAGATCGTGAAAATGAAGGCGACTTTGTAATCGCCGCCGAAAAGATTACACCGGAAAAGGTGAATTTCATGCTCCACGAAGGCCGTGGCGTTCTTTGCTGCCCGCTGCCTATCAAGCGTTGCCACGAATTGAATCTGACCCGTCAGACCGCAGAAAACACATCCATTCTGGGTACCCCGTTCACTATCATGGTGGATAAGATCGAAGGTTGCTCCACTGGCGTTTCTGCCCATGACCGTGCCGCCACCATTCTGGCTCTTTCCGATCCTGCTTCCAAGCCCAGCGATTTCGGCCGCCCTGGCCACATTTCTCCGCTGTACGCCCAGGAAGAAGGCGTGCTCCGCCGCGCAGGCCACACGGAAGCTGCCGTGGACCTGGCAAAGCTGGCTGGACTTCGCCCGGCTGCCGCTCTCATCGAAATCATGAACGAAGACGGCACCATGGCCCGTATGCCTCAGTTGCAGGAAGTGGCCAAGAAGTTCGACATCAAGATTATCTCTATCCACGACTTGATCGCCTACCGCCTGAAGAACGAAAAGCTGGTGCAGCGTGTGGCTGCTCCCAACGTCCCTACCAAGTACGGCGAATTCAAGGCCTACGCCTACCGCAGCTCCACCGACGGTGTGGAACATGTGGCCTGGGTTGCTGGCAATCCGGATTTCAGCAAGCCGGTTTATGTTCGCGTCCATAGCGAATGCCTGACGGGCGATATTTTCGGCAGCATGCGCTGCGACTGCGGTGAGCAGTTGGAAGCCTCCATGAAGTTCATTGGTGAACATGGGGGAGTGCTCCTTTACCTCCGCGGCCAGGAAGGTCGTGGTATTGGCCTCTGCAACAAGCTCCGCGCTTATGAATTGCAGGAAAAGGGCCTGGACACCGTAGAAGCCAACATCAAGCTGGGCTTCAAGTCTGATTTACGCCAGTATGGTACCGGCGCACAGATCTTGGCTGACCTGGGTGTGAAGCAGATGCGTTTGCTCACCAATAACCCCAGCAAGATCAATGGTATTTCCGCTTACGGTCTTGAAATCGTGGAACGTGTTCCTATCGAAATCAAGCCCAATAACATTAACCGTTTCTATCTGCGAACCAAGAAAGAAAAGATGGGCCACGACCTGAAGTTGGACGAGGCTTAAGGGAGTATTATGAACGAACTGAAGAATTCTCTGAATGGAACTGGCCTGAAGGTGGCGATCGCCGTGGCCCGCTTTAATGAAATCGTGACGGATAAACTGCTGGATGGTGCACTCCGCCAGCTGCAGATCCTTGGCGTAGATGAAAAGGATATTACCGTGGCTCATGTTCCGGGCGCTTTTGAACTGCCGGGTATTTGCCGCCGCATGGCGGATTCCAACAAGTTTGATGCCGTTATGGCTCTAGGTGCAGTTATCCGTGGCGAAACTGGCCACTACGACGTGGTTGTGAACAATTCTACCAGCGGTATTGCCGGTATTGCCGCCGAAGGCAAGGTTCCCATGATTCTGGGGATCCTCACTACCGATACCGTAGACCAGGCTATGAACCGCGCAGGCCTTAAGGCTGGCAACCTGGGTTGCAGCTGGGCTTCTACCGCCGTCGAAATGGCAAACCTCTACAAGCAGATTTAATAAAAAAAGAAACGTAAACTGAGACTTATAAAAAACGAGAAAGTTTTATGGCACAAGTAAGTTTTAGACCCGCCCGCGTATTTGCAATGCAGTTGCTGTACGCCATGGAAATCACCGGACAGACTGTGGCTCAGGCTCTTCCTGGAGTTCTTGAAGCTCAGGAAATTCACGACAACCAGAAGAAGTATGGCATGAGACTGGTGGACCTGATTCAGGAACACCGCGCTGACCTTGACGAAAGCATCAAGGCTGCCGCCGCTCATTGGGAACTGGACCGTATGGCCAGCCTGGATCGTATTCTTCTGCGAATCGCCATGGTGGAACTGACTTACATTCCCGAAGTCCCCATGAAGGTGGCTATTTCCGAAGCGGTTCAGATTGCTGCCAAGTTCAGCACTGATTCTTCCTCGTCTTTTGTTAATGGTTTGCTGACCGGCTTCTTGCAGAGCCGCGGCATCGTGATTCCGGGTACTAAGGAGAAGTAACGTGTTCAATAAAGAAAAGTGGATGAAGCATATTTTTGCAGGTATCACCTGCTTGGTTGCCTTGGTTGTCTATGCCATGACCATGGCTCCCACCGTTTCCTTCTGGGACTGCGGTGAATTCGTGGCCTGTGCTAACACCCTCGGTATTCCCCATCCTCCTGGAACCCCCTTCTTCGTTTTCTTTGCCCGTGCAGTAATTGTTCTTCTGCCTTTTGTTGAAGAAATCGCAAAGCGCGTGAACTACATTTCTGTGGTTAGCTCCGCTGCGACTGTTTATGTTACCGCCCTTTTCGCCTGGGAACTTCTGGCAACCGTCCTTAAGACCGACGCCCTTGCTCAAAAGATCTCCGAAAAGGTTCGTTATATTGTTCTCGGTACCGCAGCCCTGGTGGCTGGTTTCTTGCTGACCTTCTCTGATACCTTCTGGTTCAACGCCGTGGAAGCTGAAGTTTACGGCATTGCCATGCTCATCTTGATGCTGGTGTCTTACCTGGGTCTGGTCTGGTACAACAAGCGTGACGATGAAGATTATGCAAACCGCATTCTGATTTTCATTTGCTACATCGCATTCCTTGGTGTTGGCGCTCACTTGTACACAATGCTTACCGTTCCTGCCGTGTTTGCCTTGCTGCTGGTGGCAGAACCTAAGAAGATTGTGGAACGCATTCCTGTGTGGATCACCGGTACTCTCCTGTGCTCCGTGATTTACATGGTGTCCGCCTTTATTGAAATTTCCCTGGGTTGCCTTGTGGTCTTGGCTATCCTCAGTGTTGCAAAGCCTTTCCGCCCGCGCATGAACAAGGCTGTACGCCTTTCTCTTGCCTTTGCTTTCTTTGCCCTGATTGGTTACAGCACTCATCTTTACATTCCCATCCGTTCTGAACTGAATCCGACCATCGACGAAAACAATCCGGAAATCAACATCCGCGATGATCAGGGCAACCTGCAGTTGGGTAACCTGTTCAAGGCTGAAAACTGGGATGCCTTTAACGCCTTTATCGAACGTAAGCAGTATGGCTCCGAAAGCATGATTAGCCGTGCCTTCTACCGCCGTGCCCGTACCGCCCATCAGTTCCTCAGCTTCCCTCATATGGGTTACGGTGGATACCAGATGGCCCAGTACCTGCCTTACAAGGTGGGCGAGGTGAACTATGCCAATGGCGTTTACACCTTTGATTCTGCAGACAATCAGCCTGTGGAACGCTTTGGTTTCAAGTTCCCCACTCAGATGAGCTTCATGGGCGATGCTGTCTTGCCGCAGCTCTTGATCTTCCTCATCTTTAACGGTCTTATCGTTATGGTTTGCGTCTTTATCTGGAGACGTAACAAGAAACTTGGCGTATTTACTTCTATTCTTTATGCCCTTTGCTCTCTCGGTTTGCTGTTCTACATCAACTTCGCCGATGGCGCTCGTATGGAACAGCGTGACCATGACTACTGGGTCAGCGTCATGACTCGTAATGTTCAGGATCTGAATTCTCGTGGTGTAGGCATTAACGCCCTGCCGGATCCCAACGAACTGATCGACATGCGTCAGAATATCGAACATACCAAGATCCGCATCGAAATGCTGAAGGGTCGCGAAAATACCCAGGGTCGTATTGCTGAATTGCAGAAGCAGCTGGAAACATACACCAACTCCTCTGTATGGCAGAACTGGACCAAGATCGAACAGGGCTTTGCCCAGGTGGGTAGCCGCGCACCGTTCCCCGAATCCGTTCATCTCGAAGTTCGCGAACGTGACTACTTCTATACTCCGGCCTTCATTTTCATGAGCCTCATCTTCGGTATCGGCGCTGGTATCCTGGTGTTCCTTTGCGCTACCGGAACTATGCCTACCTTGGCCGCTCCGCTGGCTGCCGCCCTGGTGCTTGTTTCCTTTGTAATTCCCTGTGCTTCCAACTACAAGGAACATGACCGTTCTGGCCTGTGGGTTCCCTGGGATTACGCATTCAACCTGCTGAACAGCTGCCGCCCCAACGCCATCCTCTTTACCAATGGCGATAACGACACCTTCCCGCTGTGGTTTGCACAGGAAGTGGCCGGAGTCCGTAAGGACGTGCGCGTGGTGAACCTGTCTCTGGGTAACACCGACTGGTACATCAAGCAGATGCTTGAAAACGAACCGATTCTTAAGCTGAGCTACACCAAGGAAACCATTGATAGCGATATGGTTCTTGATAATAGTTCCGCTAACAATCCCAACCACCAGACTTCTACCTGGGTCAAGAAGGCTCAGCGCCTGATGCCTCAGCTGAAGAGCCGCATCGACGCTATGGAAGGTCAGCAGCTGTCTGCCGCAGATTCTGTTAAGCTGCTGCAGTTCAAGGTCCACTATCAGGTTTGGGATGCCTTTACCGAATGGGCTGCACGTACTCGTAGTTCCATGATGCTGACCCAGCATAAGCTGGTTGTCGATCTTGCTCTCCAGAATATGGATCGCCCCATTGAAATTTCTACCACCGTTGGAACCTCCAACTTCATGGGTCTCGAAAAGTACATGGTCCAGGAAGGTATGGTCTACAACCTGGTGAAGGGTGACCTGAATCCCAAGCGTAATGCATTTGACGCAGCCTATACCGCAAACCTTATTGATAACGTCTATAAGTACCGCGGACTTGGTGATGGTACCGCCTATATCAATGACGAAACCATCCGTCTTCTGTCCAGCTACATTTCTCTGTACCTGCAGATTTCCTTCGATGCTCGCGACAAGATCGAAAAGCTCCGCAACAGCCATCCCTTTACAGCCGACAAGAAGGCTCAGGTGGATAGCCTTGCTACAGCCTCCGCCAAGTATCTGGAAATGGGCATTAAGCAGTTCCCCGATGAATGGCGTAACTACTGGGCTGCCGCATTCGTCTACCAGGCTGCAGGTATGAAGCAGCAGGCTATCGAAGTGGCTAACCGCGGTCTCGAAGCCGTTCCGTCCTTCGAAGAAGGTGGCCGCGCCCGCTTGATGATGGCTATCCGTCAGGCAGAAACCCTTTCCGACGAACCTCTGAAGGTTGAAGAACCGGCTCCTGCCGCTGATTCTGTAGCCCCTGCCGATAGCGCAGCCTCTGCGGTTGTCGCTGCTGCAAACTAACTGTTGAAACTTGAAACTCGAAACTAGCGATTTTATATGGATTTAAGTCTTGTTATCCCGGTGAAGGAAGAAAGCGAAAATCTTCCGGATCTTCTTAAGGAAATCGTTGCCGCTATTGAACCCACTGGCTTTACCTACGAAGTCATTATCATTGATGATGGTAGCCGTGACAGCACTTGGGAAGTGGTGGAGTCCCTGTCGAAGGAATATTCCTTCCTGAAGGCTTTCCGCTTCCAGTTCAATTGCGGTAAGGCTGCTGGCTTGGCTTTCGGATTCTCCAAGGCTACCGGCAAGTATGTGGCGACCCTTGATGGCGATCTTCAGGACGATCCTCTTGAAATTCCCAAGATGATTAAGATCCTCGATGAGGGATATGATCTGGTTTCGGGTTGGAAGATCCGTCGCCTGGATCCCTGGCACAAGACTTGGCCTTCCAAGTTGTTCAACTTGACTGTGTCTGCAGTTTGCGGACAGCGCCTCCACGATTTTAACTGCGGCATCAAGGCTTACCGCAGTTCCGTGGTCCGCTTCATTCACCTGTATGGCGATTTCCATCGCTTTATTCCGGTGATGGCCAAGTGGCAGGGTTTCCGCATTACCGAAATGCCTGTGGCTCATCGAGCACGCGTTCATGGCGTTTCCAAGTATGGCGTTTCCCGTCTGGTTTCTGGATTCCTGGATTTGCTTTCTCTCATGTTCCTGCGCAGCTTTGCCGCAAAGCCCTTGCATTTCTTTGGCTTGCTTGGCTTGATTTTTATGCTGGCCGGTTTTGGCATTTGTGGCTACTTCGGCTATGAATGGATTAAGCTGGGCGCCCTGCATGTTCGCCCCCTCTTGCTGGCTGGCGGTTTCTCCCTGGTCATGGGCGTGCAGTTCTTTAGTCTTGGGCTTCTTGGTGAAATGATGAATGGAAACAAGAAACAGACTTATCCTGTGGCGGAATCCATTAACGACAAGTAATGTTTGTTATTTTAACTGTTGATTTTTGATTAGAAACGTTTTGGAGTACAAAAGCATGTCTTATCCTAAGAGTTTGGTAATTGTTCCCACCTACAACGAGAAGGAAAATATCCTGCTGATCATGTCTGCTATCTTGAAGCAGAACGAATGCCTGGAAATCCTGGTGGTGGACGATGGATCTCCCGATGGTACCGGAGACATGGTTGAAGCGGAAGCTGCAAAGAATCCCCGCATCCATCTTCTTCGCCGTCCCGGCAAGATGGGCCTGGGTTCTGCTTATGTGACTGGCTTCAAGTGGGCTCTTGAACGTGACTTCGAACGCGTCTTTGAAATGGATGCCGACTTTAGCCACAATCCTGCCGACTTGAACCGCTTCCTGGAAGCTGCAGAAAATGGTGCTGACCTTGTGCTGGGTAGCCGTTATCTGGATCGTAAGATTAGCGTGGTCAACTGGGATCTGAAGCGTTTGATTCTTAGCTATGGCGCTAATGTCTACACCCGTATTGCAACTGGTCTTCCCATTAGCGATGCTACCGGTGGATTCAAGTGCTACTGTCGTAGCGCCCTGCAGGCTCTGAACCTGGACAAGATGAAGAGCGATGGCTACTGCTTCCAGATTGAAACTACCTTCAAGATTTGGAAGAAGGGACTTACCGTCAAGGAAATTCCCATCGTGTTTACCGACCGTACCCGCGGCACTTCCAAGATGAGCGGTGGCATTATTTCTGAAGCTTTCTTCCTGGTCCTTAAGCTGCGTCTGGGTTTGGCATAATCTAAACAAGGGTGTTCCATGGCTGTAGATTATTCCTGCTCCGTTATTATTGTCGCCTACAATTCCTGTGACTTTATTCCTGCCTGTCTAAAGTCCGTCCGTGACGCAAGTGAAGGCTTGGATACCCAGGTCATTGTGTTGGACAATGGTTCGCCTGAACCCATATCTGCAGAAATCAAGGCGTTCTTCCCTGAAGTCCTGTGGATTGATTCCAAGGAAAATCTGGGCTTTGGTAAGGGATGTAATCTTGCTGTAAAGTCGGCTACCAACCCCTATCTGTTCTTTATCAATCCGGATACTCTCGTTTCCAAGGATTCCTTCCGCAAGATGCTGGAATTCGTGCAGGAACATCCGGAAACGGGTCTTGCCGGCAGCCGAATCCTTAACGAAGACGGATCCCTGCAGCTGGCCTGCCGCCGTTCTTTCCCCACTACGTTCTCTGCCATTGCAAAGACCGTGGGCCTGGCCGCATTGTTCCCCAAGAGCAAGTTGTTCGCCTCTTACAATATGACTTACGCTGACCCGGAACAGGTCACCGAAGTGGATGCCATCAGTGGTTCCTTCTTCTGCATGCGTAGCGATCTGTACAGGGAATTGAATGGCTTTGACGAAGATTTCTTCATGTACGGTGAAGACCTGGATCTTTGCTTTAGGGCGAAGGTGGCTGGCTTCAAGAACTATTACACACCTGCGACCAACATCCTTCATTTTAAAGGTCAGAGCTGTAAGACTCGCCGTTGGAAATCCTATGTGGATTTCTACAAGGCCATGATTATCTTTGTAAGAAAGCACAAGGACTTGTACTTTGTGCCGTCATTGTTTGTGACCTTGGGTATTCTGTTTGCTGCCTTTATCGGCATGTTCTCCCGTTTGATTCCAAAGTTCTGGAAAATCTTCCTGGATGTGGTGACGATTTTTTGGGTTTGGATTGTCGCGTGCGTTGTTGAAAACAATGAATTCGACGGCTATGTGAATGCAAACGTATTTTTAAATACAATCCTGGTCGTCAATATTTTGTATTTGGCTTTGTGCGGAGAGTATAGTACCGCATCCTTGAATGGACGTAAATTCATCACACGGTTGATTCCTTTGAATTTAATTGCCGTTCTAGGTGTTTTAGCTTATGTTGTTTGCTTAAGCGGCAGGGCTTGCAATTGTGAAATCGCCGATGCCTCGGAATTGTTTGGATATTCCATCGTGATTCTAGGAATCCCCCTGGCCCTCAAGGCCTGGCGTCGTGTGGCTTTCTGGATAAACTATTTCTACCGCATTTTTGCCAAGAAACGTCATCGTTCCATTTTGCTGGGCGGCTCCCAGGATTCTCTGGACAACTGGTTTGACCGTTACAACGTGATTCCCGGTATCGAAATTCTGGGTTGCGTATCCAATGACCCTAAGGCGGTTTCCGAAAGCAATCGTCAGCACCTGTTGGGCCCCCTTTCCAGTATGGAGTCTGTTTGCAATCGAACTGGCTGCCGCGAACTTCTGGTGGTGTCCAATTTCTCTGGATATTGTGAGCCCTACGACGTAAATTGGCTTGAAAAGTTGGGTTTACGTGTGTTTTTGCTCATAGGAAACGGAAAAGATGGCGATTATGCCCTTGTAAACCTTAAATACCTCCATTAGGTCTACAACGTTTTCGCGAAATGATATTATTTTTGTGTAAGTAATTGGTAATAAAGGTCTTATGTTAGATTCTAAGCTTTTGGATATTATTTGCTGCCCCGAAACTCGTGCAGCCCTCAAGTTGGCAGATAGCGAACGTCTTTCTGCCCTGAATAGTGCTATTTCTGCCGGAACCCTCAAGAATGTGGGGGGTGAAACAATTACTGAATCCTTGACCGAGGCTTTGATTACTGCTGACGGTTCTAGGGTTTACCCTGTCCGTGAAGGAATTCCTGTCCTTTTGTCTGACGAAGCAATTTTGCTCTAATTGTAGAGGTGTTTATGGCGGTGACGTTGGAATCTCTAAAAAAGTCTGTAGGCAAGAAAAACAGTAAGTCCAAGATTTTTGCCTGGCTTGCCGATATGGAACTTGCTGCAGGTGATTTGGACACTGCTCTTCAGAGAGTCAACGGTGGTTTGACCCTTTATCCTGGTGATATTGCGGCTAGACTTGTTCGTTCCAAGATTCTCTTTCAGAAAGAAGAATTTGAAGATTGCGTACAGGAATGCACCAACATTCTTGTGATGGATCCGTTTAACCTGGCTGCCCAAAAGATTATGGGCGACGCTTATGATCGCCTGGGAAATGTCGCCGAACGTAACCGCTGCTACCGTCGCTACCATGACATGGATCCCCTGAACAAGTTCTGGAAGGATGAATACGATGTCATTCCTGAGGCTGCAGTCGTGGCCGAAGCCGCTGCTGTTGCTGGCGCCGCTACCGAAGAAGTTTCTGGTGGCTTTGACGTTCCGTCTGATGGTGACGATTCTCTGAACTTCAATCTTTCTGATGCCCTGTCATCCGGAAATGATGATGAATCCTCCGATGGTGGTCTTTTCGAAAAATCCAATTCTAATACTGGACTCTTTAGCGGTCCTGATGATTCTGCTGACGATGAATCTCTTGGGGGAGGCTTGTTTGAAAAGTCTAACTCCGGTGGCCGCTCCTTTGAAAAGGCCTTTGGTGAAGCTTTCGGCGAAACCTCTGACGATGATGTTGCTTCTGAAAGCATGGGTTCGTCAGGTTTGTTCAGCTCCGGTATGCAGGAGGATGACGCTCCTGCAGAACAGTCTTCCTCTTTTGGTTTTGGCTTTGCTTCAGAGAGCAGTTCGTCTAACGATGATGATCCGTTTGCTGCTCTTGCCGCCATGCTTCCGAACAGCGATTCCGGTGATGATGCCGCAATCGATGAACTGACTGCTTCGCTTGATTCTGTTATGGATTCCATTAGGGCTGACGATGATATCGATAAGCCCATTGAAGAATTCCCTGCAGATGACAATGTTTCCGGCAACGATGTTAATGCCGCCCTGTCGGATATGTTCGGCCTAGATGATGATCTTGAAGCCGAAGAAATGCCTGCTCCCAAGGCTGCTGATTTCTCTGCATCTGTTGTGGATGAAGCTGCCGAAGCAAATGCATCCAAGATTTTTGAAAGCCAGTCTACAGCTTCTGCTGACAAGCCCCTGAGTGTAGATGACGCCTTCGATTCTATTTTCGGTGAAGATGAACTTCCTGAAGAATTCGGTTCCGCACCTGCAGCCTCTGCTGCAGCTCCTGCCGCTCCGGCACCCGTAGAACCGGCTGCCGAAGAATCTTCCTTGTTTGAAAAGTCATCTTCTTTTGCCGATGATTCCTTCTCTTCTTTGACTTCCTTCGAAGAACCCGCTGCACCTGCAGCTCTGGAAGAACCTGCCGCTCCGGCTGCACCTGCCGCAGACAAGCCCTTGAGCGTGGACGATGCCTTTGATTCTATTTTCGGCGAAGATGAACTTCCTGATGAATTTGGTTCTGCACCTGCCGCTCCGGCTGCACCTGTTGAAGCCGCAGCACCTGTAGAAACTGTTGCTCCTGCTGCCGAACTTGCTGACGAGCCGGCTGGTTTCTCGATGTTTGAAAAGTCCGCCGATGCAGACTTTAGCACTACATCTCTGGATTCCATGTCAGACGAACCTCTGTCTGAATCTATTTCCGCTTTGTCTGATATTCCTGCCGTACCGGAGGCTCCGGTCGCAGCCGCTCCCGCTGCCGATAAGCCTGTGAGCGTGGATGACGCCTTTGGATCTATTTTCGGTGAAGATGAACTTCCCGAAGAAAATCTCTTTGAAAAGTCCAGCGAATTATCTGAACTGTCTCTTGGCGGTGATGACAATCTCTCCTTCGACGCTCCGGTTGACATGCTTGCCGAAGGTCAGGCTGAACAAGCTGCAGAAGAAACATTTGAAGTTCCTGCCCTAGAAACTACCGAAGAACCGAAGTTTGTATCGGAAGTGGATGTACCTTCCGATCCGCAGATCGCTTCTCCCATGTCGTTCATGGATGACGATTCTGAAGTTGGTTCTGCTTTCAATTCCATCTTTGGCGCGGATGATGATCTGCCCGAGGAAAAGGCTGAAAATACACTTGTTGAACAAGTTAATTTGGCTGAATCGGAATTGACTATGCCCGAAGCCCCTGTTTCCGAAAAACAGGAATCTACTGATATTGCTCAGGAAATGGGCGGTGCATTTGCATCCATGTTTGGTGATGACGATGATTTGGATTTGCCTGGCATGAATTCAGAAACCGAATCGTCTGACTTGAATTTTGAATCCGCACAGCAGCTCACGACTGCCGCTGTAGAAGAATCTCTGCAGAATCCTGCATCGGGTAATTTGGAAACGGATTTGAATAAGTCCTTCGACAGTCTTTTTGGTGGCGATGATGATTTTGTCGCCCCTGAGGTTGGTTCCGCGGCTCCTTCTGAAGTTGCTCCTGAGGCAGACGTTTCTTTCGTCGAAAAGCCCGTTGCCGGAAATCCGGACCTGGCTTCTCTGGAAAGTGAAGTTTCCGGTGCCTTTAAGGGTCTGTTCGACATGGAAGATGATGCGCTGACCGAAACACCCAAGACTACTGGCAGCGGCATGGATTTCTTGATGTCTGGTGACTCTGACGATGAAATCACTGCTGGCCTTGTAAAGAATCCGGATGCTCCTATCGAAAGGGGCGCACTGAATCTTGATGATAGCATGGGAACTAGAACCTTGGCAGAAATCTATTTTGACCAGGGACTTTATGCCGACGCTCTCAGGATGTACCAGGAACTGGTTCAGCGTGAACCCGGTGATCAGGAACTTGCGGCCCGTAAGGATGAAATTGAAAAGATTTTCCGTGACAAGTTTGGAGGTAACACCTAATGGCAGAACAGGCTCAGCTTCGTATTGAACAGCTCTTGCGCGAAATGGTGAATCGCAAGGCTTCTGATATGCACATTCGCGTGGGTGTACCTCCGGTCTACCGTATTAACGGTGCCCTGACTAAACCTTTCGACATCCGCGTCGATGGCGGTATGATGGATTCCTTCCTGGATGATATCATGAATCGTGACCAAAAACTGCGTTTTGAACAGAATAAGGAATGCGACTTTGCTGTGGGCGCCCGCGATATGGGTCGTTTCCGTGTGAACGTGTTCCGTCAGCGCGGTTCCATCGCTATCGTTATCCGTCATATTAAGGCAAAGATTCCTCCCTTCGAAGAACTGCACTTGCCTGAAATCATCAAGAAGTTGGCTTTGACCAAGCGCGGCCTTATTCTGGTGACGGGTACGACGGGTTCTGGTAAGTCTACCACCTTGGCTTCTATGCTGGATTACATTAACCAGAGCGAAGCGGTGAACATCATTACCGTTGAAGATCCTATCGAATACCTCTATAAGGATAACGTCGCCATTATTTCTCAGCGTGAAATTGGCGTAGATACCCTTTCTTATGCGAATGCCCTTCGTGCCGCTCTTCGTCAGGACCCTGACGTTTTGCTGGTGGGCGAAATTCGTGACCTGGAAACCATGCAGATTGCCATGACCGCTGCTGATACCGGTCATATGGTGTTCGCTACGATTCATACCACCAACGCAACTGAAACTATTCACCGTGTGCTTTCTATGTACCCGCCGCACCAGCATGATGAAATCCGTCTGCTTCTGGGTGAAGTTCTGGCGGGCATTATTTCTCTGCGCTTGCTGCCCACCAAGGATGGCAAGGGCCGAGTTCCCGCAGCAGAAATTCTGGTGAACACCGGTGCCGTTCGTGAGTACATCCAGGACAAGGATAAGAACGATCTTATTGAAGAAGCTATCGCTGATGGTCATATGCAGTACCAGAGCCAGACCTTTGACCAGGCCTTGCTGGAACTGTATCAGACCGAACAGATTACCCTTGAAACTGCAATGAATGCCGCTACCAACCGTGATGACTTCGATCTTAAGATCCGCGGTATTTCCGGCACTTCTGATCGCGGCTGGATGTAATCGTTCTAGACCTTGCGAATATTTCCGCAAATTTTGCAAAGAACACCGGTTAAAAGCCGGTGTTTTTTTTGTTTTCCTCAGGGGTAAACTGCGCGGAATTTGATTGCTGGGGGAGGTGTGCGCTGCTTTTGGAAAAGGACCCTCCGACGAATCGGAAGGTCCTTTGGGGGTTAGGAGGGTAATTTCTTAGTTGTAGTAAACGGTGCTTCCGTTGGGGAAGGTGACGTTCTTGCTATAACTGTTGACATTGCTTACGGTAGAAACCTGGCTGGTGCCTTGGATGTAGCTGCCGGAAGTAGTGGGCTTGAAAGCGATGTTGGAGTTACCGTAGTAGCCGTTGGTGTTGAAGCTTACGTTGTAGCTGGTGCCCGCCTCGGACTTACTTTTGCTGAAGCCGAGAAGTGTCTTTGTGGTGAGTGTTGCTGTGCCGTCAGAGTCGAAGGAACCGCCCATGCCGCCGCTAATCTGGCATTCTACCACCACGACGCCGCCGGAAATGGTCAGTTCGCCGTTGGAGTCGATGCCGTCGGTATCACCGGAACCTGTCTTTACGTAGTGTACGCCACCGGTTACAGTAAGGTGTCCGCTGGAACTGCCCATGCCGCCCATGCCTCCGCCGAATCCACCGGGACGATTGCCCCAGTTGTTGCCGCCAGTCTGCGTGCTGTTGCCGGAACCGTCATTGCCACCAGCTGCATTCCAGCCGTCATCGGAACCGTAAACGTCAGTAACGCCTCCGCTGATGGTGATGTACCAGGCTTCAAGGCCTTCGTAGGAGTCCTTTACATAGACGGTACCGTTTGTGATGCGTAGAGTGGAGTCTGCATGGACACCGTCATTTCCCTTTGCGGTAATCGTTGTAAATCCGCCGTTGAAGTCGATATTCAGATTGCTGTGTACTCCGTCGTCGCCGGAAGTTATCGTGTTTTCGCCGCCGTTGATGTAGACGCGGTTTTCGGAAACGATGCCTTTGCCCGTGGAATTCACCTTGATGGAAGGAACCGAGACGCTATCGGAAATCATCACATAGTTGAAGGCCTGAATGCCGTCATCACCGGCCTTGATAATGTTGATGGAGCCGCCCTTGATGCTTACGATGCCCTTGCCTTCGGTAATAGTGGTATCGCTTCCGTTGACGGTGCATTCGTCACTCTTGATGCCGTCGCCGGAAGTGGCTGTGATGGTGATGTTGCCTTTTTCAACATCTACGAGGCCCTTGCCCTTGATGCCGTTGTTCTTGGCGGTGACATTGATGATGGTTTCGCCGCGGAAGCGGAGATCGTTGGAGCTCTGGATGCCGTTATTGTAGTTGCCGGTGACGTTCAAGGTGCCGGTTCCCTTGAAGGTCATATCGTCCTTGGAGTAGATGGCTGCGTTTGTAGTGTCTGTTTTGGTAACGCCGCTGTTATTGACGTAAGTGTGTGCCTTAGTGCGGGTGCTTCCGTCGCTCAGAGTGTTTACGGTTTCACTTTTTGCAACCACGAAAGTCTTGCTGGCCTGTTGCACGTAAATGGGAGCGTCCGCGGTGTTTTCGAGTGTGAGACTGCGAAGGTTCAGGTAGACTCCGGAATCTGCCTTGGGGGAGTTGACGCGGATCTGGGCGTCGGCTCCCTTGTAGCTACCGCTAAATTCATATTCGCCGGCGCAGGTGATTTCTACTTCGCCTCCGTTTACAGTAACGCAGCCGTTGTCATTTGTGAGGGTTGCGCCAGATGTAGCGTAGGTAATGGTGGGGGAGTTCCCGTTGGAGGCGGATTCGTAGCTGCCGCTAGAAACGGCTATGCCTGTAGAAGAGGAACTGGCGGCCCCAACCGGATTTTCTGCGACGCTTGTGCTGGAAGCGGGAGTGTCCGTACCCTCAATGGGGTTCGTGTCGGTAGAAGGGGTGCCGGCCGTGGGTTGGGTCAAGATAATCTTGTTGCAGTTGGCGTCGTACATGTAGGTGCTGCCATCTGCGTTAGAAATGACAGTGTTGATGGCGACGGTTCCGTCAACGGGATCGACGCATACATTGGTCGCCGGAATATCGGGACTGGGATTTTCAATGGACGGATCGCCAGAAGGAGTGGTTTGTGTTGTATCTCCGATGGTGGCGTTGGTGGTGTTTCCTGCGGCGTCTACAAAATATTGCAGCTGGTTGTTTGCATCGAAGCAATAGGTCGTGTTGCTGGTTTCATCAACCAGGGAAATCAAATCACCGCACAGGCTCTGTGTGCCGGCTTCGATTCCGCCCTGACCCAGTACTTCTGCAGTGTTTGCATCGACGGAACTGTCTGAACAGCCGCCCATTAGACCGAAAGAGAGGCTTGCGAAAGCCGAAATACCCAAAAACTTCCTTGATGTCATAATAGCCCTTTGAATTGAGTTTTCCTTACACTGCCTTGAAAGATATGTTTTGATTGAATTGTCTAGATGAAATAAAATGATGAATTTTATGGTAAGCCTACTATTAAATGGGATGAATTGTTCCAGGTGGAACAAAAATGACCGAAATCGTGTTAACGTACTGGTCCCCTAGAAAAGCAGGACGAAAAAAACTAAATTTATGGTCCACGATTCTTGAAAAATCAACATCTATGAAACATTATTTCTTGAAACCCATTTGTCTTTGGGCCATTTGTTGTAGCCTAGTTGTTTCAGCTTTTGCTGCATCTCCTGTCGTAGCTCCTGAAAACGTTCGCAATTTGCGGTTGCTTGAAAATTCACCCATGCTGTTTGAATTGCATCAGGTGACAACAGGGGAGGGGCGTCAGTTCTTCTCTTACCCGCGTCGCGATACCACCTTCCGCAAGAATTTCCTGAAGACCGAAGGCAATGCTCTTCTGGGTTATGATAACGTCCACGGCGGATCCATTTTAGGAAAGGGACGTAGTGCTGATAGTGCCCAACCGAGAATTGCCTTGGCCGTTTCACTGGTGGGTGGCCTGGATTATCGCGGTGGTGAGGCCTTGGGTGATACCGTTTGGCCCAGCATTGATGGTGGAATCTATCTGCGGGGTTTTGCGGATTCTGTTGATTTTGTTCTTGATGCCCGCATTTATGATGAAGGCCATTCTGCATCCAATCCGAAATCTTTTGACGGCGAATTCCTGGAAGTTCAGAAAGAGGAGAACAACTCCGGTATCGAATATACAAGCTATGCCCGCTACAGAACACACTTCGCCTTTAATCATGACTGGTTCAGGTTGGATTTAGGTCGAGATGTCTTGCACTGGGGCCCCGGCTATTACAATAACTTGTCCTTAAATCAGTTTGCGCTCCCGTACAACATGTTGACCATGGATTTGACCTTTGGTCCGTTGCGCGTTGTATCTTTCTATGCCGATCTTCGTATCTACTCCAGTATGAGTATGAAGAATAAGGATGAAAGCCGCAACTTGTTTGGACATCGTTACGAACTTGCTGTAGGGAACGGCACTTTCGGCATCAGTGAACTGCAGATGCTGTACGATAATATGAAGCCTTGGCTCTTTGTTCCTACGGCTCCGCTGTTCATGGAAAAGGGCAACTACTCCGAAGACAGCAATAATGGTTCCTTGTCCTTTGATTTCAACTATCGTCTCTTTAGGTCAGTCCGTCTGTATACGGAATTCTTCCTGGATGATATGGAAAGCCCGGTAAGCCTGGTCAAGAACGACAATATCGAGGCCAAGTGGGCTTGGATGGCAGGCCTCCAGGGTGCTCATGACTTTGTTATAAAGGGACATCTTCTGGAAGCTGGTACCATTGCGGAATACGCCCGCATCGAACCTTACGTCTATTCTCATTTCCACAAGAACACGGCCCAGTTGGCTCATCTTGGTCGCCCCATTGGCAATCAGAACGGCCCTAACAGTCAGACTATTGACTGGACTGTTTATGGTCGATTGGACCACCGCATTTTCGCTTCCCTCCGTAATACCTGGTATTGGAAGGGAACGGACTATGGTAGTGCTTTGAATGATACCACGCCTCGTGTGGACCATATGAAAATTCACAAGGATTTCCTGAATGGTGCCAAGATGGAATATTCCCTGACGCCGTCTGTAAGCTACGAAGGCGAACGCCTGTTCTATCTGGCCGAAATAACTTTGTTCAACGATGAAAAAGTCTACCTCCGCGGTGGATTTAAGTGGTAAGCTCCTATGATCAAGCCTGAACTCCTTGCCCCTGCCGGGGACCTGACCCGAATGAAGTATGCCTTTGCCTATGGTGCCGACGCCGTATACGCTGGGCAGCCCGCTTTCTCTCTGCGTGCTCGTGAAAATGGTTTTAAGAATCTGGATGATCTGGCAGAAGGTATTGAATACGCTCATAAGCTGGGCAAGAAATTCTACCTGACCAGTAACGTTATTGCCCGCAATACCAAGGTGGAGGCTTTCCAGAACGCTCTTCTGGCCGCAATCGACAAGGGCCCCGATGCGCTTATCGTTGCCGATGCCGGTATTATCGGTTGGCTTCGCCAGGTGCGCCCCAACGTAGAAGTTCATGTGTCTGTACAGGCCAACACCACGAACTACATTACGGCAAAATTTTGGCATGATTTGGGTTGTACCCGCGTGATTCTGAGCCGCGAACTTCGCCTGCCCGAAGTCCTTGAAATCAAGGAAAAGAATCCGGGGCTTGAACTGGAAGTGTTCGTGCATGGTGCTGTATGCATGTCTATGTCTGGCCGTTGCATGCTGTCTAACTGGGTGACTCATCGTGACGCTAATCAGGGTGCCTGTGACAACTCCTGCCGCATGCCTTACCGCCTATATGCCAATGAAGGTCCTCAGGTGGAAGATTACCGCGAACATGAAGGCAATTTCACCTTGCAGCGTACAGACCGCCCGGAACTGGATCCCATCGCTCTGGATGAGGATACCTGGGGTACCTATTTCATGAGCAGCCGTGATCTTTGCGCCATGGATGTGATTCCCGAATTGATGAAGAACAATCTGGAATCTTTCAAGATTGAGGGTCGAACCAAGTCTGTCTATTATCTGAGTCAGGTGGTTCGCGCCTACCGTCTTGCCATTGACGCCTGCTATGCCCAGGCCCAGGCCGGTCAGGAAATGAGTATTCCCGATGTGGCTCGCGAGGCGATTTCCTTCCTGGACGGTCGTGGTTTTATGACGGGTTTCATGAAGGGACCGCTGCCCCAGAACTATGAATCGACCCATCTGGACGCCGATGCCGGTTGTGTGGCCGCCCAGGTTCTTGATTATGATCCTGATACCCGTTCCTGCCGCGTCAATGTGAAGAATCCGTTTACGATGGATGATTCCCTGTTGTTGATGACCCCCTCTGAAATGGCCCCCTGTGAAGTGGTTTCCATGAATGATTTTAGGGGAGGCGCTGCCGACCGTCTGAATCCGGGAACTGAGGGAAGAATCTTCTTACCGGAAGGTGTAAAAATTTCTTCTGAAAATGCTAAATTCTGCTTTTTTGTGAAGAAATTCCCCAATAAATAGGAATATTTGATAAATTTAAAGCATGGCCGTAGACGAAGCTACCAAAAAACAGGACGAGCTAGAGCTTTATCAAATTGATGATAAGGCTATTGTTCCGTTTTTTGCCAGCCACCTGGATGAACTGAAAAAATTCATCCAGGAACATAAGGATCAGCATCTTTCCCTGCTGGAACTACTAAAGCAGTTCATCAGGACTTATAAGCTTCCCTTTAATATGCAGCGTTATATGGCCGTGCAGACCACCTATATCAGGCAGACTCTGCAAGAGAAAATGCTTGACCGTCAGGTTGCCGTAAGCCATTGGATTCAGGAACATGCCGGCAAGCACCGCAATCGTATGATTCAGCTCCAGTGCCTGTATCTGGATCGCATTAAGGACCGCCTTCTGCCTGAAATCGAGGCCATGCTGGAACACCGGATCGAGACTCTTCAGTCTAAAATGGACCACCACGAAGAACAATAGTTCTAACTCGTTGAATTTCAAGGAATTCCGTAAAAAATGGCGAAATCTGCTTAAAAAGGGCAGGTTATTTTTTTATATGCTTTAAGATTAGATGTTTTTTGCTCCCTTGGAAAGGGCGTTTTTTTTGTCAAGAGATAGTTCAAAATTTTTCTGTTGATAAGTTGTGTTTTTTAGTGTGGTGCAGTTTTGATTGATGCGTGATTAATTGAGTGCGTAAATTGGATAGAACGGTGGATTTTGAGGTAAAAATTTTTTTTTGCCTTTTTTGATTGAAAAAACGCGTTTTATAAGAAAAATTTATGGTAAGGGCTCAATCCTGGAGCCCTTTACTTAACTTTAGACCACGTTTGTAGTTTTTCTTACTTTGGTTTTGCGTGTCGAATACTGTTTCTATTTTTGATGTTGTTGAGTCGCCCTGGAAGTCTGTGCTGGACTTGGTGCGTCAAGAATGCAACGACTATTTTGGGCTTACTATTCTCGATGCAGTCGGGTTTGATGGGGTGCGCGATGGCTATGCACTTCTGACCGTTCCTGACGAACTGCGCGAAAACTGGATCAATACCCATTACGGCGACATTCTTCGTAAGGCTTTCAGGTCTGTATTCGGCACAGAATTTGTTGATTACCGTATTCGTCAGGTGGCACCCACGGCTCCCGTTCCCGAAATGAGTTTTTCGGCCCCGGTGCCTCCGCGTCCTGTTATTGCCCGCCCCAAAAAGGTTGTAAAACGTAGACCTAAGCTAAATCTTTATGCGGCCTATACCTTTGAGAATTTTATTGAAGGTGAAAGTAATTCGACCGCCTATAAGGCTTGCAAATCTGTTTCCGAGAATCCTGGCGACCCTGCCTTGAATCCGCTGTTTGTATATGGCGATTCTGGCCTTGGTAAAACACATCTTTTGCAGTCCATTGCCGCAAGTATTCAGAAGAATCGTCCCGAGGCAAGGATTGTTTACTGCCACGCCTATGATTTCTTGCGTGATGCGACAGCAACGGCCAATGCTCTGAAAAAGAAAACGGGAAACGTGCGTGAGCTGGCCGAAGCCTTTCAGGATAAGTACGAAAATTGCGATATCCTCCTGCTGGATGATGTCCAGCTACTTGAAAGGGGTATTCGGTCCCAGGAACGCCTTGCGATCCTGATTCGTCATCTTCGTGCAGTGGGTAAGCAGGTTGTCCTTTCCTGCGATTGCCATCCGTCAAAGTTTACCATCGCAGATACCAAGGAAGATGCAAAGAAATGCGTTTCCTCGGGAATCCGCTGTATATCCACTAAGCTTTTGGCTCCCATTGAATCTTGTGTCGCCGTAGGAATTGATGAACCTGATCTGCAGACAAGAATGCGACTTATCCAGAAGATGGGTGTTTCTGTTCCCTTTGCAGATCGAGACAGGGAAGAAATCTATAGATTCCTCTCTATTCCGCGTCGTCAGAATGTTCGTGTACTTGAAGGTATGCTTCATTGGCTTGGCGCCATGAACCGTTTCTGTCAGGAAAATCTGGATTTGAATGCGGTACGTCGCTTGACTGCACCTAACGATTCCTCTGCTCGTGAGGCGTTGACCTTGAAGAGCATTGCCGAAACGGTGGCTTTTGAATTTGAAACGGACTTGATTTCCTTGGGGAGCAAGCGCCAGGATGCTGGCATTGCCTTGCCCCGTAAGGTGGCCATGTTCCTTTGCCGTGAAATGACGACGGAATCTCTCCAGAATATTGGGGCAACTTTCAACCGTGACTACGCCACAGTTATCGCCGCCATCCAGTCTTTGAAAAAGCAGATGGGTATCGATGAAAACCTTGCCCGCAAGGTTCAAGATATCCGGTATTTGCTGGAAGCCTAGCAATGCTTGCTTTGGTGACGGGGGGTGCTGGCGTCGTAGGGAAGGCGCTATGTCGGGAACTCATGGCACAGAATGTGTGTGTGCGTGTCTTGACTCTTCCGGGCGATACTTTGGCTAGTTCGTTGCCGAAGGAAGTTGAAGTTTTTTATGGGGATGTTACTAAACCCGAAACCATGAGAGCTGCCTTTGATGGGGTAGACGTGGTTTACCACCTGGCGGCAATACTTCTTTCTACAAAAGCGGGTGCCTTTGACTTTGTGAATTTTCAGGGGACCAAGAACGTTGTTGACGCGGCTCTTGAAGCAAAGGTTAAACGTTTTCTGTATGTTTCCAGTATATCCGTTACTTATCCTATACTGACTGCTTACGGACAAAGTAAATTAAAAGGGGAGTCCTATGTAAAGGCCGCAGGGGAACACGGCTTGCGTTGGACCATTGTGCGTCCTACCCTTGTAATCGGAGATGGTGGCGGAATTGAATACAATATGTTTGCCGCCTATGTAAAACGTTTCCCTGTTTATTTTTTACCGGGGGGCGGAAAGTCCTTGAAGCGTCCGGTCCGGAGCGTTGACCTTGTAAAGGGTATCGTGGCGGCTGGTCTTTCGGAATATACTCGTGGCAAGACTTACGCTTTGGCTGGCTCCACTCCCATATCCATGGCTCAAATGGCTAAAAAAATATTGGCTGCCGCTGGCAAGCGACATTTGATGATTCCCATTCCCTGGTGGATTGCCCGAAAGGTGGCTGTACTGAAAAGCTGGATTGGGGGCCGTCCCGTAACGGCAGAACAGGCTCTGGCTGGCTTTCTTTATGATGCTGTTCCCGAAATTGACTCCGCACGCCGCGATTTGGGGTATAATCCGGGAAACCCCTTTGCATAATGTAAATTTTTAGTTTATATTCTTTGTTGAAAAGAAAATTGAGGTTTTTCAATGAAGAAATTATCCGTCTTTGCTGCCGCAGCAGCCATGTCTCTTGCCTTTACTGCCTGTGGCGGTGATAGCAGCTCTTCCAATGTTGAACGTGAAGAAGATTCCTCCAGCAGCGTCGAAGAATCTTCCTCCTCTGTAGCAGAAGAATCCTCCTCTTCCGCAAAGGAAGAAAAGGGTGACCTGCCTAAGGGCGCACGTGTTGCCACTCTGGAAGACCTGGAAAAGAATTATTCTCTTCCCCTGTTTGGTACAGATCTTTATTTGGCTACAGGCTCCAAGCTGGGTGTGTTCTCCTTGTGGATTCCCGATACCGCATGGGTGGCTTTCCGCTCTGATTTCAAGGACGGTGTCCTGGAATTTTCTGAAGAAGGCAAGAACGGCAGCTTCCTGGGTGCTGATTTCGCCGTTGCCGATTCCCTGCAGAAATTGTTCAAGAAGGGTGCTACTATTAAGTTCATCGTGAACAGCGAAGACCAGCTTCAGTATTCCCTGAACGGTAGCAAGTATGCCGACCTGAAAACGGCTAAGGTTAAAATTTCTGAAAACGTGATTTCCGATGGTAGCAAGTTGAATGGCTTGACCTTGGAATGCAAACAGGAAAAGTCAACTGTTAAGTATTCCTTCTACGAAGGCCGCTACGTTGCTGAATCCGGTGATGAATGGGAAGCTGGTTACTATGATATCCAGCGCAGCAAGTTGTTGATGCTTCCGACCTTTATCGAAAAGGATTCCTATTTGCCGCTGGTGACCATGACTGTGGGTACCGACTATACTATGGATGACGCCACTGGTGGTCAGCAGACTTGTAAGTCTTCCAGCAACAAGTATGAAGCTATTAATCACGAGAAGATTGCTGGCGAATGGGTTGCCGACAAGGACGGTTATGACTGGACCTTGACGTTGAAGGATTCCGGCAAGTACAGTGTCGACTCCAAGAAGGGCAACACCACCGTCCTTAACAATTCCGGTGTCTGGGATGTTTATGGCAATGTGCTTCTGATCAAGAATACCGCTTGTAGCGAACCTGAAAAATGCCTGACTGGCATTAAGGGTGTCGTTAGCGGTTTCGATGCCAAGAAGGGCTTCAACTTGGATCACTCCAATACTGAAGAACCGTCCATGCCGACTGTATGGACCATGCCTCAGTATGAGTAATCTAGCGCTTGATTTTTAAGCGGTCGCCTGCACGTACCTTGGTGTCGTTGAGGTTATTCCATTTGACGATATCTTCGATGGTAACCTTGTACTGGCGGGCGATGTCCCAAAGGCTTTCGCCTTTCTGAACTTCATGAATGCGGTCATCTTCTTCGGATGGCTGAATTTCTTTTTTGGGTGCCGCAGGAACCTTAAGCTTTTGTCCCACGTCGATAACCGTGTTGGCGCCCATGTCGTTGAGTTCCTGGATTCTTTGTACCGTGGTCGAGAACTTTCTGGAAATGGCGGTAAGGTTATCCCCAGGTCTGACTGTATAGACTGTCAGCTTTTCTGCGGAATTAGACTTTCGTTCGCTCTTGTATTCGGCGCTCTTGGCCTGCTTTGCCGGTTTGGAAGGCGTGTGCTTGAATTCGGGAATCACGATGGAATCGCCGACGGCAAGACGCTTCTTGAATCCGTTGTTGGCCTGCAGAAGCAAAAGCACGGGAACTTCGTAGGACTTGGCGATGGCGGCATAGGTGTCTCCCGACTTTGCCACGTACTTTTCACCCTTGGCCTGCTTCGGACGTTCAACAGGAGTGGTGGCAACTGCGGCGGTCGGTTTCAATTCGGGCTTCGAAACGAAAACAGTGTCGCCTGCATTTACGAAAGAGGCGGCGTCCATGGAATTCCAGGCGCGGAGGTTTTCCTGGGAGGTTCCGAACTTGCGGGCGATCGAGGCCAGATTGTCGCCGGGCTGGACCACGTAAGTGCGGACTTTTTCAGGCTTCTTTCTGGCAGAAGAGGCCGACTTGGGCTTCGGCGTAATCCTGATGGGAATGAGCAAGGACTGTCCCGCCCTGATGCGGGTGTTCTTCATGTCGTTGGCTTGCTGCAGTTCTGAAACCTTGATGCCGTACATCCTGGCGATAGAACCCAGATTCTCGCCTCGCTTAACCTTGTGGTGGTGCCAGCTGGAGAAGTTGTTTTTCTCCATCTTGTCATAGCCGTCAACGAAGGCCGCTCTTGTACCGACAGGCAGACGCAACAGGTAGGAGTCCTTGTTGGGGGGCGTGCACCATTTTACCAGTTCCATGTTAAGGCTGCGGAGGGTGTCTTCCTTGACCTTCAGAAGGTTTGCAACTTCTTCGAGAGGGAATGAATCGAAAACGGTTACCGTATCAAAGTCCGGCTGACGTTGCGGTTCCACAATCATATCGTACTGTTCGGGGAAGTGACCGACCACCATGGCTGCAAGAATACGGGGAACATAGCGCATGGTTTCCTTGGGAAGGTCCAGCTCCCAGTAAGTGACGGCAAGGCTGGAATCTCTAGTGGAGTCTGCCTTCATTTCCTTGACCAGTCTGCGGACACGGCCTTCACCACAGTTGTAGGCGGCCATGGCCAACAGCCAGTCGCCGAATTCATCGTGCAGTCGCTTAAGATATTTGAGGGCCGCCTTTGTCGCCTTTTCCGGGTTGCGGCGCATGTCTACCCAGTAGTCTACTTCAAGACCATAGCGCTTGCCGGTTTCGGGAATGAACTGCCACATGCCAGATGCCTTGGCGCGGCTGTAGGCTTTGACCTTGAATCCAGATTCCACCAGGGAAAGGTAGATCAAGTCCCGCGGCATTTGGGCTGCATCCAGCTGGGCGTAGATCAGGGAATCGTAGGCGGTCTTTCTGTTCAGGGAGCCGGACATGAAGGACCGGGCCTGGTTGGTCATGTAGTAGATTTCCTGCATGACGCGGTCGTTGAATTCCACCGGCAGGGAGAACTGTTTTAGGTCAACGGTATCCAAAAAACTTTCAATGACTTGCAGAGCGGCGCTGTCGGCCTGGTTTTCGTCAAGATCGTCAATGCCTTCAATTGAAACTTCGTTCCTTACGAAATTTTCGGCGCTTTCTCCCATTTCGGCAACGTTGGGGTACACTTCATCAAGTGCCGAGACGATGCGCTGTGGCATGGTGGCTCTATAGAGGGAGTCTTCCTGGAACGAAATATTCTTGTAGGTGGAATCGTACTTTTCAGAAACGAGCTGCCTAAGGGATTCGTCCAGGTAATGTCTTGCCAAAAGCCACTCCTGATTTTCCATAGCCTGCAATGCGTACTGGTAGTACGTCCATGAAGGCCTCGAGGCGATAGCGTCGGAAACTTTTTCCTTGAGAGCCTGTTCCGTATAGGAATCATTCGTGGTATCTGCCGTCGTTTGCGGAGTCGGTTCCACTATAGGAGTTGCCGGTGCGGGCTTAGAGGCGCAGCCTGTGAGGGTAAGGACTGCCAATGCAGAAAGTGTGCTTGCTAAAGAAATCTTATGGCGAAAAAATTTTTTCATCTTGCTTAACGAAGTACACGGTCAACTCCGAACCAGATGACGCCTGCCATGACAAAGGCGGCTATGATTTGGAGGATGATGATAATTTTATTTACAAAATAGGCTTTTTGTGATTTGCGGTGCCAGGAAGGGTAGACATTCCGTTCTTCACTTTCAATCTGTTCTTCGTTTTGTTTTTGAGTATCGTTCATTTCGGGGAGAAATATACTCATTTAAAAAGGAGGCCTCGTGAGCGTTTCCAAAAATTTTTAACTTCTAGGGGTCTTATGAGAAAACTCCTGCTCCTCATTGCAGTTTGCGTGTCCTGTGCACTGGCTCAGATTGGCTTGGCCCTGTCTGAAAGTGGTCTGCACGCCCCTTCTGCCATGACACTTGGCCAGGGATACCTTTTTGTCTCAGGCAGTTTTGAAATGGTCAGCAATGGTGAAACTGCCAGCATGGAAGGGTACTATACCGCAGACGGTAAACAGGTTGACCTTGGCAGGAATACTCCGTCAAACGACGAGAATTTGTTTGTGTCGTTTGGTGTCCTGGATAATCTGGATTTGTCCTTTTCTGTACCGTTCCACTACGACGGGGACATTCCCGGTGATGATTTTAATGGACTTGGACTGGGTGACATTCAGGTTGCTGGCAAAATTTCGTTCCCTTTATCTGACTGGATTTATCTTGGCCTAGGGAGTGAAATCATCGCGCCTACCGGTATTGAAAATAAAGGCTTTAGACCGAGACATCGGTGGTATATAGAACGTGACGGTTCGTCTTATGCGTATACGGCGGGCAACTGGGTTGTGGGGGCGAATGCCTACTTGACGATTGTCGGTGGAGAGTTTGTTACCTTTAACAGCTATGCCGCTCTTTTAAAAGAAGTGGGTGCTGACGAAACGTTTGTCCTGTGGGGCGGCGGTTTCAATATTTTCCCAGAAAAAATGCTAACCTTGATTTTGGAAATGTCCGGCGAGAGCCCCATACGTTCTTCCCATGTGCATCGCAGTGTGCTGAACAGTCCGTTCCGCTTTACTCCTGCCCTCAAGTTGCATTTGCCTCATGACGCCTTCCTGACAGTATTCGCCGACGTAGGCCTCAATTACTTCCGTTCCGACGATCTTGATAATGGATTGCCAGTTCATCTTGAAAATTCTTCTTCGGATATAGACTTTACCATATCGGGTAGCCCTACGGTTTCAATGGGCATAACCTTGAGCAAGACTTTTGATTTTAGCTGGCATGATGACGATGGTGACGGGGTCATAGACCGTAAGGACCTGTGCCCTAATACAGGCCGTAATCAGGTTGTGAACGCTCGTGGTTGCCCTGTGGATGAAGACCGCGATGGTGTGCTGAACATCGTGGATATGTGCCCTGGAACGCCTCTCGGTGTAATCGTCGGTCGAGACGGTTGCCCTCTGGACTTTGACCACGACGGAGTGCCGGACTACTTGGATAAATGCCTTGGCACGAAAAAGGGATTTGCTGTGGATTCCACAGGATGTATGCTGGATACCGATGGCGATGGAATCGATGATAACAACGATAAATGCCCTAATACTATTCCCGGTGATCCTGTAGACAGTACAGGTTGTCCTTTGGATCAGGACCATGACGGCATTCCCAATGACGTTGATAAATGCCCTGACACACCCTCCGATGTTTCGATTGACTTGATGGGTTGCCCCTTGGATTTTGATCAGGATGGCGTGCCCGATGGATATGACCGCTGCCCTAATTCCCTGTCGGGTGAAATTGTAGACCAGTTCGGCTGCCCCAATGATGCTGATAAGGATGGTGTTCCCGATACGAGAGATTTATGCCCCGATACTCAGGAAGGTGTGGCTGTCAATAGCGATGGCTGCCGCGTGGATTCCGATGACGATGGCGTCTTTGACGAAGAAGACAAGTGCCCGAGAACTCCGGCTGGTGCACCAGTAGATTCGCTGGGTTGTGCCATCGATTCAGACCATGACGGCATCCCCGACTGGATGGACTATTGCCCGGGAACTCTTGCCAAGGTGGCGGTGGATATTGAAGGCTGTCCCATGAATGCCCGCTTGAACTTCAATTCCATGGCTCAGAGGATCAAGTTCAAACATGGGGACACGACGTTGGTCCACTCTAGCTACACAGCCCTGAGCGACGTGATTGCCGCAATGCGCAAGCATCCCATGATGCTAGAAATCCAGTGCAGTGCCAGCGATGTTAGCCCTGACCGTGCACAGGAACTGTCCGAAGCTCGAGCCCGTTCCATATTCAATTTCCTTGAGATGAAGGGTATCAGTGAAGACCGTCTAACCTATAAGGGGTACGGAAGCAAGCTTCCGCCGACCCAGACGCAGAAGAATGGAAGTTCCGCCCTGATTCGGCTTGTTCCGGTCTTGATGAAGACTGAACCCTAAAAATTTTCTATATTAGGCCAAACGTACTAGAACAAGACGGGCTTGCGAGAATGCAGCTCGATTAAATAAAGGATTTTTATGAAGATTGCTGACAAGACCGTTGTCCTGATGCACTACACTCTTACTTCTGACGAAGGTCAGGTGATAGACTCTTCCGCTGGCCGCGACCCGCTGCAGTACATCCAGGGTGCCCATATGATCGTTGTTGGTCTCGAAAAGGCCATGGTCGGTCATGAAGTTGGCGACAAGTTCGACGTCAAGGTGATCCCCTCCGAAGGTTACGGCGAATACGACGAACGTATGACCCAGGAAGTTCCCGTTAGCGTTTTCCAGGGTGTCGACAAGGTTGAAGCCGGTATGCAGTTCTATGCCCAGACTCCGGCAGGTCCCATGCCCATTCGCGTCAAGTCCGTCAATGGCGACAAGGCTGTTATCGATGCTAACCACGAACTGGCCGGCAAGAACCTGAACTTCGCTATCGAAGTGGTCGAAGTCCGCGAAGCTACCGAAGAAGAACTGAAGCCTTTTGAACCGCATCAGTGCCATTGCGGTAAGGGTGAAAACTGCTGCCATGGCGAAGATCCTGACTGCGAATGCCACGGCGAAGGCCACAAGGAAAACTGTGATGGCAAGGGCGGTTGCGGCTGCAAGCATCACGATGAACATCATAACGGCTAATTTTTAAAGTTAGCGTTTAGAAAAAGGCGTCTGGTTTGAACCAGGCGCCTTTTCTGTCTGACTACCCAAAAAAATTAGAATAGGGTAATGCCAAAACTGAGGAACGGCTGGAAGTTTGAATTCAATTCCAACTTGAATTCGTCTCCGCTCTTGTCTTTGGAAGTCTTTCTTTCGAAGTTAGTGTGGAATGTTTCGTAGCTGTTCTTGAGACCGGTAGAGATGTAGGCCCCATGCCATGCGATTCGGAGGCCGGCGCCATAGGCGTAGCCGTAGAGTACCGGAGACAGGAACTGGGTATTGTCAGAGAAGAAGGTCTTACCGAATATACCTGCTCCAAATAGATAGGGCTTGAACATGAACTGGTAATTGTAGCTTGCGATAAGAGGGTAGGCCAGGTCAAATCCCAACTGGAAGAGGGCTGTGTGGATCTGATGTCGGCCGTCGATGTCGGACTTGCTGATGGGGGAGTCTCCGAAATAGTCTTCGTAAAGTGCCTCGAAATCCTTCATAACCTTGTCCCTGTTTGCAGGGTGGTGGCTGACGCCAAGGAACTGGTATCCTGCCATGACGTAGATGTCGAACCATCCGGTAATGGGGAGGGTTCCCGAAGCTCCGTATATGTATGAATTGTCTACTGAAATATTGTATTTCTGGTTGTGGACTTTGTAGGTGTAATCCACGTTGCCCATGCTGACGTTGCTGAATTCAATGTAAGGGCCGAATGATCCTCGGTCTTCATATTCATGGATATCGCTCCTTTCAGCCGCCGCCATGGAATTATCAATGACGATTCGGTCGGCAAAGGCAAGGGTAAGGGAACAAAGGCTCAACGTTATAATCTTTCTAAACATGAAACAAAAATTAATTTTTTTCGTGTAAATTGAAATTTTTCGTGAATTATTTGTGAAAAAAGTGTATTTTTTCGGTCATAAAAAGCAAAAACCTCTATTTGGAGCTGTAATATTATGAACAAGAAGATTTTGGGTGCTCTTTGCGCTGCCAGTTTGATGTTTTCTTTGACGGCTTGTGACGATAAGATGGATCCTAACGATCCGGCTTCCGTCCGTAAGTATCTGACTAAGCAGCAGATTGCCTTTACCCCGAACCAGTTTGTCTCCTTCGCTGTTAATGGCGATACCGCTAAGATGACCTTGTTCCTCCAGGCATCTTTCGAAATCGACCAGCCCGCCGACAACGGCAACAACGCTGTTGCTATCGCTGCCAACAAGGGTAACATGGTTGTTCTGGACTACCTCTTTGCCCATGGTGCAAAGGCTGACGTCCGCAACGGTAACGGCGAAGCTGTTATCGACAACGCTGTCATGATGGGCAACAAGGAAGTTGTTTCCCGCCTCCTCACTCAGCTGAAGGCCGAAGGCGCTGATCCCCAGACTCTGGGTACCGCAGTTCTCCTGGCCGCTAAGGCTGGTAAGGTCGACATGCTGGAAATCCTCGCCAACGCCGGTGCTTCCCTGGAAACCCGTAGCGCCGATGGTTATATGCCCATCCACTGGACTGTCAAGAACGGTCAGTATGACGCTATGATGTTCCTCATTGGTAAGGGTGTTGACGTGAACGCCAAGTGCGGTCAGGGCTACTCTGTTCTGGACTGGGCAACCAACGAAGGTTACACCCGTCTGATCAAGGCTCTGAAGAAGGCTGGCGCCAAGAATACTCCGCAGTACTTCAAGGATTCCAAGGGCAAGTAAGATTTGAGGGGTGAATTCCCCTGGAATAGTCGAAAATTCGAAAAAATCCGCAGTTTTTCTGCGGATTTTTTTGCGTTTAGGGGAGTAGACCGCCTGATTTTCTGCCTATCGGGGTGAAGTTTGTTCTTAATTGCTTATAATTCCGTTTTTTTTGAGAATTTCTGCATTTTACGCAATGGTTCTTTGTATTTTTAGGTTATGAAGTTCTCTTTACTGACCAAGTTGTGTCTATGCTTGTGCTTGACTGGCGTTTTTGCCGGTGCCCAAGAAACGGTTGAAAGCGTCCGTCGTCAGATTAAGGCGGTGGAAGCCGAAACTGCCCGCGAAAAATCCATGCACGATGCCGAAAAGAAGCGCCACGCCGAATTTGTGGAAGTTGGTCGCAAGAAAGTTCAGGCTCTTGCTACCCAGAATAAGACCCTGAAGGCCGAAATTGATTCCCTCAAGGCCGAAATCAAGAATTTGGCTGAAGCACGCCAGAAGACCGCCGGTACCATCAAGTACTTTGAAAACCGCAAGGCCAAATACAATGAATCCCTGGCTAAGGTTATCGATTCACTGGTTCCCGTGTTTGAGTCCGATTTCCCGTACCGCAACGAGGAAACGGTCACCAGCATTAAGGAAATCGCCAATCAGCTTCATAAGAGCCTGATCGAGGCTGACGATGGCCTCAACCGCACCTTGGAAGTTTTCTATGACCGAATCCGCCTTGGGTACACCACCGAAGTGTGGAACGGGTTCCTGCAGGTGGATGCACGCAACGTTGCCGGCAAGTTCATGCGTTATGGTGCCGTGGCCGCCATCTTTGTGAGCAACGACGGTAACGACGTTCTTTGGTTGACCCGCACCGATAAGGGTGCCTATAAGTGGAAGAATGTTTCTGACGACCTGGCCATGCGTACCGTCCTGAAGGACGTGATGAAGGTGGCCGAGGGCAAGACTGCTCCCCGTCTGGTTACAATCCCCGTATTTATTCCCGCGGAGGCTAAGTAATGAAGTTCTTTAACCTTCGTAAGTTGATTGCCCCTGTGGCTGTTGCCGCTGTTCTCTGTGCCGCTCCCGCAATGGCTCAGAAGGGCGGAGAATCCATTGATGCTGTAAAGCAGCGTGCTGAACTGAACAGCGCCAAGGCTGACTTGGAAGAAGCCCGCAAGAAACGCGACATGGCCGTGGCCGCCCGTTGGAAGGACCGCGAAACCGCCAATCAGGAACGTGAACTTTTTAACGAGAAGTATCAGGAAAACAAGGAAAAGGTTGACGCTCTCATGAGCGAACGCGCCCGTCTTTTCGAAGATGTCCGCGTTGCCCGTGAAGACTTGGCTCAGGTAAAGCTCCAGGCTGAAAAGGCCCGCGCCGAATACCTTTCTCTGGCTGCTGGTCCCGAACGTCTTGAGACGTTGGCTAAGTTCCAGGAACAGGGAATTCCCTTCAAGATTGCTGAACGCGTAGAAGTCCAGAACAAGGTGAAGAAGGAAATGGGTCTGTATCGCGATGATCCTCTCCGTATTGCCAAGTCTATCTTGAATGTGGCCAAGAACGAGATGGCCTTTACCCGCGAAGTGCAGGTGGAACAGGCCGAACTGGTGTTCGGTACCGCTGTGGCCCAGGGTTACCGCATGCGTCTGGGTGGCTTGTTTGCCATGCAGAAGTCTACTGCGGTCATGGATTCCGCCGGCAATAGCGCCTCTGCCTTGATGCTCCCTGTGGCTGGCGAAAAGAAACGCTCCTTCAGCTGGCAAGAAAATCTGACTCCCGAAACAAAGACTCAAGTTACAACTGCTTTTGGCAGTTACAAGGATTCCGCCCATGTTATGGTGCCGGTGGACGTGCTCCTGAGTACAGAACTGAGCAGTGAACTGGCTAACCACCAGGAAACCACCTGGAAGGATGAACTGAAGACTTTCTTCAAGAACGGTGGCATTTTGATGTACCCCATCGTGGCCATCTTCGGTCTGGGTCTGTTGATTGTGGCCTGGCGCCTGCTGTGGCTCTTGATCTTTGGCTTTGGCGGTCTTGGCGTTCGCCGAACCTTGAAAGCTTTGGATAAGGGAGACATCGAAGGGGCCCGCAAACATGTAAAGAAGGCCCATGGGGAAGTCGGAAAGGTACTGAAAACCGTTCTTAACAAGGAATATGGTGGTCGCGCTGCTGCAGAAAAGGCCTTGGAAGGCGTATTCTCCGCAGACGTTCCCAAGATTGAATCTGGACTTACCTGGGTTTCCGTGTTTGCGGCGACGGCTCCGCTCCTTGGTTTGTTGGGTACCGTGATGGGTATGATCGAATTGTTTGATGTCATTACCATGCATGGCACTTCCGACCCCAAGCTTTTGGCTGGCGGTATTTCCATTGCCCTTGTGACGACGGAAGCTGGCCTTATTGTGGCTATTCCGCTGCAGCTTCTGCATACCTTCCTGGCTAACCGAGCCGACGCTCTTCGTGGTCGTATGGAAAAGGCTGGCTTGGCTGTATTGAATGCCCTTTGGATTAAAGAAAAGTAATTCGCGGTTGTTATGGATCCCATAGTGATTGCTGGCGTAGATCAGAATTCCGTCTTGGAAGCGGCTTTCGGCATCCTCTTTAGAGGGGGCTGGGTCCTGGCACCGATTTTTGTGCTGGGATGGTTTGGCTGGTTTCTGATGCTGGAACGCTATGGCTACTATTTTATGCTCCGCGGAAAGTCCCAGTCTTCTTTCTGGCGGTTGCTGAAGAAGAAGGGGGAGGACGCCGCCTTTGCGAAACTCCGCAAGCGCCCCTACGGTTACTTTTTGGCCTTGGCCGAAGACGTACGCAACCATCATCATGAAGGTCCTGTGGCGGTACGTAATGCTATGGAAGCTACTCGCCATCGCATTTCGCTGAACTTGGCGAAGTCTTTGAAGACCATTTCTACCTGCGCCGCTATTGCGCCTATGCTTGGCCTGTTGGGTACAGTTAGCGGCATGGTCCATACTTTTGAAACCATCCAGCTTTTTGGTTTTGGAAATCCGGTGCTTCTGGCTGACGGCATTTCCGAAGCCCTGCTTACGACCCAGGCCGGGCTCCTGGTGGCTTTCCCCCTGATGCTTGCCTACAACTACTTGGCAAGCCGAGTAGAAAAAGTGGAAGATGAAGCCTGGAGCGAAGCCCTGAAATTTGAAGCTTATGTGTTTGATTCCGAACGTGGTCTTGATGCTTCTTTAGTGTGTCATCCTGACTCCTCTTCAGAGAGCCAGCCTGTGTCCCCTTCAGAGAGTCATTCTGAGCGTAGCGAAGAATCCAGTGAGGTATAAAAATGAGTTTTATTCGTAAACGTAATCGCGACGCTGGCGGCATCGATGTCTCTCCCATGCTGGACATGGTGTTCATCTTGTTGATCTTCTTTATTGTGACTTCCACTTTTACCCGCGAAACCGGTGTGGACGTTACCAAGCCCAAGGCCAGTTCAGCCAAGGATCTTGCCAAGGAAAGTATTCTTGTGGGCGTTACCCGCCAGGGAACCATTCACATTAACGAAACCCAGGTGAATCTTTCTACCCTGCAGACCGTGCTCCGTCAGATGATGGCCGAGGCTCCGGATCGTCCGGTGATTATCGTTAGCGACCGTGACGCACCCAATGGCGTGGTGGTGGATATTTTGGATGAATGTAATATTGCCAAGGTCCGCAAAGTCTCCATTTCAGCAAATAAGGAAGAGTGAGCGATTGGCAATTAACAGTGAACAGTGAATAGTGAAGAGTGAAGGGGGCTGCGAGAGAGGTGTCATTCTGAGCGTAACGAAGAATCTGGAAGCTTAGATATGAATTATGAGACATGATTGAGTGTGTCATTCTGAGCGAAACGAAGTGGAGCCGAAGAATCTAACAATTTGGAGTCTAAAAGTAGAATTTATATGAAAAACTTTTCGTTCACAGATTTTATGGTCAAGTATTTCCGCTTTCCGGCGGCATTCGTGCTTTCCTTTGTGGTGAGTGCGGTGTTCTTCTTGGCTGTTCCTGTGATCAACGCTTTGTTCTTCGATAAGGGCGTTAAGGCCGAAAAGGAACTGGAAGCCGTTACCGAGGTGGAAGTCCTTGTTAGCGAAAAGAAGCCCGAAGTTCAGAAAAAGGTTTTACGTACTGTTGTGAATCCCAACCCCTTCAAGATTTCTTCCAATATGGGAATGGCCCGCAGTCAGAACTTCTCTATGGATTTGTCCCTGGCTCGTGGTGCTGCAGGCGATGGTGTTGCCGTTGGTACTGGCGGCATGGAAAATGTTGTTTATGAAGCTGGCGAAGTGGACGAACAGGCCAGTGTATTGCGTGAAGTGCAGCCTAAGTTCCCTGCAAAGGCCAAGCGCATGGGTGTTTCGGGTTACGTGAAGGTCTTGATTGTGATTGACGTTTACGGCGATGTGGCTCAGGCTCAGGTGTTGACCCAGGAACCTGCAGGTTATGGCTTTGATGTGGAAGCCTTGAATGCTGTTCGTCAGTGGAAGTTCAGTCCCGCTCAGTTAGGCGGATATCCCGTGGCCCAGAAGGCTACAAAGGAGTTCCGCTTTGTTAACTAGAGTGTGTCATTCTGAGTCAAAGAATCTAGTGCTTTCGTTCTTTGTCTGCATTCTTTTCTTGCTTTCTTCAACGGCATTTGCTGCCGACGATTACTTTTTCAAGGCAAACGAACTTTACGACCAGGGCAAGTACAAGGAATCTGTTCCACTGTATCGTGCAGCCATTGATGATGGCAAGTACGAACCTTTTGCCTGGTTCAATTTGGGTAACGCACTTGTTCAGCTGGGGCGCAAGGAAGTGGCCTTGGTGGCTTACCGCCGTACTGTGGAACTGCTGCCCAATTTCGAGAAAGCCTGGATGCTCATGGGCGACATCTATTACCTGGCTGGGGATGCGGGAGAGGCCATTGCTGCCTATAACCGCGCCGTGGAACTGGGTGTAGAATCGGACCATGTCCATTTTGCCTTGGCTGAATGTTATTTGAAGGGCCGCGATTGGACTCTTGCCCAGAAAAATTTTGAACGGGCTCTCCAGCTGAATCCGGATCGTATGGATGCCTGGTATGGCTTGGCCGAAGTCTATGAAAAGTTAGGCGATTATGAATACGCTATCAAGACTTTGCAGAATGCCTTACAGATGACCGCCACCGCTGGCGCAGATGTCCACTTTACCATGGCTTACTACTATCGTAGCATGGATTCCACCAAGAAGTCCTTGAACGAAATGGAAAACGGACTGCTGATGGATCCGGAAAATGTTTCTGCCCGCCGTTACCTGGCTCAGATGTACGTGAAGCAGGAATCCCCCTGGATGGCCATCTTTACCTTGGAAGAAGGCCTCCGCCACAGCAAGGGCAAGGCCGACCTGAACCTTGACCTGGGGCAGATCTACTTTACCCAGAAGCGTTACGACGAAGCCTTCGAATGCTATATGAAGGCTTGGCTTGCAGGCAATTCCCAGGGACGCATCGGTGCCGAAAACGTGGGCCATGTGTTCTCTAACGAAGGCGATACTGAAAAGGCCGAAAGCCTCTACAAGCGCATCCGCGAAAAGAAATAGCCCCGTTGCAGGCTATCGTTGCAAAACTGCCTAAAAACACAACAAAAACTTACGAAATCTTTACAAAAACCTTGTCCTTTGACAAGGGTTTTCTAAATTTTTCAAAAATTTTTATTTATCAGGGAATAAAAAATGAAAAAATTGTTTGGTTTGGCCCTCATCGGGCTGATGGCTGGAACTGCAGGCGCTGCAACAACAACAACAACGGAGACTGCTGTTGGAGAACCCTCTGTTTATGGAGCGGTTTCTGTACAGAGGTATGATGTTACGGTAAAGACCACTTGTGGCTCTTTCGAAATAGGTTGTAAGTCCTCCTCCTCCACATCCTCAGAGTTTGTTGCAACGATTGATGGTGATGGTGAAACCCGCCTGGACGCGATCAAGATTCCCGAGGATATCGCTGTAGCTTCCATTACCTATGACCGAAAGTTCACTTTGTATTTTGACAATCCTAGATATTCCACTGTAGTTTTCCCTTTTAGTTTCAAGACTAGCTGCATTGATAAAACTGAATATGGACAAAATCAGATTCCATTTAAGTTTTATAAAATTGTTAGCTATAACGGTTCTTCTTTTGTTGCTGCGGAAGAGACCACCGAAATTGCTGCTCATCAACCTTATATTGCAAAGCCCGTTCTTTCTCAAGGTTACGAGAACGGAATTCATTATGCTTATATGAGTTTTGCCAATAGTAATGGCTGCTCCTACACACTTAAAAAGAACTATGATGCTGAAACAGATAAATTTGTAGAAAGCAAGTATAGCTTTGATGCCGGTTCTTTGAATGGTACTTGGAATTTCATGGGAACATATGAAAAAATTCAATTTACTGCAGATACTAAGGCTGGTGTTTATGGCTTTGCTTCTGCAGAAAAAAAGGATGATCAGGGAAAAGTTGTTGTCAAAGCAGGCTCTTTTGTGAAGGCTGGTGACAATGCTTCCGTTCCGCCCATGCGTGCTTACTTAGTTTACAACAAAAATGGCTTCAACAAGGAAGGCAAGCCTTCTCCGGATGGCGAAACATCCGTCGCTTCCATCTCTGACGAAGATCTGCCGGAAGTCATTACTGTCAAGTTCATCGATAAGGACGAAAATGGCAACGAAGAAATCACCGCCATCGCTCAGATGAACACCCGCACCGGTGAAATTTCTACCGATAAGAACCTCTGGTTTGATCTCAAGGGCCGCAAACTGAACAAGAAGCCCACCGTCAAGGGAACCTACTACAACAACGGCCAGAAGGTCATCATCAAGTAAGGTGTCAAAAAAATGTTTAAGAAAGAATATGTCGCTCCCAAGATGGACGTTGTAGAAATGAAAATCGAGACCGTTCTCATGGAGTCCGGTGGCACCGATGGTGGCCCCGAAGCCACTGAATACGATGGCGAATTCGGCTGCCTCTACAATCCCGAAATGGATAAAAAGGCTTAATTTATTTACAAATAGCCTCCACAGTCACCCCGGATCCACCCGGGGTCTTTTTTTTTCGTACGTCATGCCGAACTTGTTTCGGCATCGACATTCCCGAACCAGAGCCTTCACCGCGTAATGTCTCTGAGTCGGCATTCCCATATCCCTGAGCTATACGAAACTCGCCACATCAGTGCCCTAGTTGAGTTATCCTCTTTGAGGAGGTGTCGAAGGGCACCTCGGCAGGCTCGGTGACCTTGCGAAAGCCTCCTGTAAAATGCGTAAAAGTAGCCGACAAATTGCAAAGCACCGTTTCACGCAGATGACAGCGCTTCCGCAAAATGCAAAGCTCCGTTTCACGCGGATGACAATCGCAAAGGCCGGGATGACAGCGCTTCTTTGTTCGTGCTAAAAAATTTTACAATCATTTTTCAAAAAATCGGGATCCATTCCCCGCAAAAAAGCGTGTATAGGATTGGTGGCGATTTTGCC